>NZ_JBVJND010000012.1:0-276398 GCF_055583825.1 Streptomyces sp. NPDC104367
GCAGGGGCCAGCCGTCCTCGACGACGCAGCGGGCCAGACGCAGACGGCCGGTCTCGGTCAGGGGTGCATTACGGTGGGGCACGAGGGCCTTTCTGCTGCTGGTGCAGATGTCGCAATCCACACCAGGCCAGAAGGCCCTCACCCATTTCAAGATCGGTCAGCCGAGACCTGCATCACTGTCCACAACCTCCCCGGACAGAACACCTAGGGCCGGCCGGGCCGGGTTCAGTCGTCGCGGTCGGTGAAGACCGACGGCGGGGACGCGAGGTCCTCCAGCTCGATCCCGGGCGCCGCCAGGACCACGTCCCCGGCGAGGTGCACGGTGTGCCGTTCGCCCGTGTCCAGCGCTGTGACCTGGTATTCGTCCACGGTCAGAGGGCCGTTGTCAGTGGCGTGTGCTTCTCTTTCCAACAAGGCCCAGGACTGGTCCACGGTGCGGGGGGCGAGGACCGGGTCGGTGAAGGCCACGAGGCGGACGCGGGTCGCGGCGGCGGAAGGGGTGAGGCGCAGCAGACGGGCGGTGGCGACCAGGAACGCGGGGGACGTGCCGGTGAAGGCGTGGGCGCGCACGTTGCCTTCGGTGGCATCGGTGCCGGTGGGGTCCGTGCGGACCCAGGTGACGCCGTCGAGGGCGGCGCCGCGCACCTGCCAGCCCCCGGCGTGGAGTTCGAGGCGGATGGGGCGGCCGAGGTCGTCGAGGGCGAGATCGACGGAGCCGCCGTGGTCACCGGAGGGGGTGGTCACCTGGGAGACGTAGCGCCAGCCGGAGGGGCCGGGGGCGCACTGGAAGTGTTCTTCGCCGAGGGGGGTGTGATCGTGCGGATCGTGGAGCGAATAGCGGCCGCGGGGCATGGGTGTCCTGGGGCTTGACGGGGTGGGGGTCCGGGCCGGGCCCAACGGGGCAGGCCCCCGGCACGGGGGTGCGGGGGCCTGTCTCGGTGGACCGGAGGACCTGCCCGCGGGGAGCGGTGCCGGTGCGGTGGCGATGCGCCGGCGCGCTCCCCGGGGGCGGGGTCGCGGACTCAGTAGCGGTAGTGGTCCGACTTGTACGGGCCCGCGACCTCGACGCCGATGTACGCGGCCTGCTCGGGGCGGAGCGTCGTCAGCTTCACGCCGAGCGAGTCCAGGTGCAGGCGGGCGACCTTCTCGTCCAGGTGCTTGGGCAGCGTGTAGACGCCGACCGGGTACTCGTCGGGCTTGGTGAACAGCTCGATCTGGGCGAGCGTCTGGTCCGCGAAGGAGTTGGACATCACGAACGACGGGTGGCCGGTGGCGTTGCCCAGGTTCAGCAGGCGGCCCTCGGACAGCACGATGATGACCTTGCCGTCGGGGAAGGTCCAGGTGTGGACCTGCGGCTTGACCTCGTCCTTGACGACGCCGGGGATCTTCGCGAGGCCGGCCATGTCGATCTCGTTGTCGAAGTGGCCGATGTTGCCGACGATGGCCTGGTGCTTCATCTTGGCCATGTCCGAGGCCATGATGATGTCCTTGTTGCCGGTCGTGGTGACGAAGATGTCGGCCTTGTCGATGACCTCGTCGAGGGTCGTGACCTGGTAGCCGTCCATCGCGGCCTGGAGGGCGCAGATCGGGTCGATCTCGGTGACGATGACCCGGGCGCCCTGGCCGCGCAGGGACTCCGCGCAGCCCTTGCCGACGTCGCCGTAGCCGCAGACTACCGCGGTCTTGCCGCCGATGAGGACGTCGGTGGCGCGGTTGATGCCGTCGATCAGGGAGTGGCGGCAGCCGTACTTGTTGTCGAACTTCGACTTGGTGACGGCGTCGTTGACGTTGATCGCCGGGAAGAGGAGGACGCCGTCGCGCTGCATCTCGTACAGGCGGTGGACGCCGGTCGTGGTCTCCTCGGTCACGCCGCGGATCTCGGAGGCCAGCTGGGTCCACTTCTGCGAGCCGTCCGTGATGGTGCGGTGCAGGAGTTCGAGGATGACGCGGTGCTCGTCGGACTCGGCGGTGTCGACGGACGGGACCTTGCCGTCCTTCTCGTACTCGACGCCCTTGTGGACGAGGAGGGTGGCGTCACCGCCGTCGTCGAGGATCATGTTGGGGCCGCCGGTGGGGCTGTCCGGCCAGGTCAGCGCCTGCTCGGTGCACCACCAGTACTCGTCCAGGGTCTCGCCCTTCCAGGCGAAGACCGGGACGCCCTGCGGGTCGTCGGGGGTGCCGTTCGGGCCGACGGCGATGGCGGCGGCCGCGTGGTCCTGGGTGGAGAAGATGTTGCAGGACGCCCAGCGGACCTGCGCGCCCAGCGCGACCAGGGTCTCGATCAGGACGGCGGTCTGCACGGTCATGTGCAGGGAGCCGGTGACGCGGGCGCCGGCCAGCGGCTGCGCGTCGGCGTACTCCTTGCGGATCGCCATCAGGCCGGGCATCTCGTGCTCGGCGAGGGTGATCTCCTTGCGGCCGAAGACGGCCAGGGAGAGGTCGGCGACCTTGAAGTCCTGTCGGTTGTCGACAGTCGTCATTACGAGCTGCTCCTCGGGGTTGGGGCGAGGGTGGGTACGGCTGGTCTGCGCGGCGGCGGACACCGGGTGCCCGGGAAAGAGGACACAGGCATGCCCACGTACGCGCAGCGCAGTCCGTCGGAGGCCCTCTCTCCCTCGGCCGGTCCGTGTGGGGACCGCCCGACCGCCATCAGCAGCGACGTCTGGCTCCGTCCCAAGCTACACCGGAGGGGCGGGCCGCCCCCAGTCCGCCTCCGAACAGTTCACGCCGTTCGAGGGGCGGAACGGCGGCGGGAGGGCGGTGGGCGAAGCCGGGGGTGAGGGGGGCGCGGGGCTGTTCGTGAGGGGGTGGGGCGGGGGCGGGATACCTGGATCAACCAGGACTTTTGCCGCCTGAGGCCGGGGACGGGGGTGGCTCGGAGGGTGGGGAGACCGAGGGGGTTCCGTCCGTCTTTCCGGGCGTCGGGGGGCGGGTCCCGGTGTGACGAAGGTGCCAGGGGATCGGGGCGGCCGGTACCGGCCGGATGGCCGCGGGCCCGCTTCCCCGGTGGGGGGGGAGCGGGCCCGTGGATGCGGTCCGGAGGGGTCAGTGGGCGGAGGCGTCGGGGGTCGGGCCGCCCGGGGTGGCCGCCGGGTCGGGGCCCTTGGCGGCCTCGGCCTCGCTGTAGATGTCGGGCTCCAGGTAGATCACGCGGGCGATGGGCACCGCCTCGCGGATGCGGGCCTCGGCGGCGTTGATCGCGTTCGCGACCTCGGCGGCCGTGTCGTCGTGCTGGACGGCGATCTTGGCGGCGACGAGGAGTTCCTCGGGGCCGAGGTGGAGGGTGCGCATGTGGATGATGCCGGTGACCGTGTCGCCGTCGACGGTCGCGGCCTCGATCTTCCTGACCTCCTCGACGCCCGCGGCCTCGCCGAGCAGGAGGGACTTCGTCTCGGCGGCCAGGACGAGGGCGATCATGACGAGCAGGACACCGATGCAGACGGTGCCGACGCCGTCCCAGACGCCGTCGCCGGTGAGCAGCGCGAGGCCGACGCCGCAGAGGGCGAGGACGAGACCGATGAGGGCGCCGAAGTCCTCCAGGAGGACGACCGGCAGCTCGGGGGCCTTGGCCCGGCGGATGAACTGCGACCAGGACAGCTTGCCGCGCAGTTCGTTGGACTCCTTGATGGCCGTCTTGAAGGAGAAGCCCTCGGCGACGATCGCGAAGACCAGGACGCCCACCGGCCAGTACCAGTTCTCCAGGTCGTGCGGGTGGCTGATCTTCTCGTAGCCCTCGTAGATGGCGAACATGCCACCGACCGAGAAGAGGACGATCGAGACGAGGAAGGCGTAGATGTACCGCTCGCGGCCGTAGCCGAAGGGGTGTTGCGGGGTCGCCCCGCGCTGGGCCTTCTTGCCGCCGACGAGCAGCAGGAACTGGTTGCCGGAGTCGGCGAGCGAGTGGACGCCCTCGGCGAGCATCGACGAGGAGCCGCTGAACGCGAACGCCACGAACTTCGATACCGCGATCGCGAGGTTGGCGCCGAGTGCCGCCACGATCGCCTTGGTGCCGCCTGACGCGCTCATGTGTCCGCGTGGTCCCTTCGGTACTCGTCTTTGCCCGTGCTTTGCCGGTGGGTCATTCTTGCAGCCCTGTCCGGGAGCGGCTCGTCAGGTGTCCACACCCCCGGTACGACGGTCGGACCGCTGCCGCGTTCCGGCTCAGACGACCACCGTGGCGCGGAACACCGTTCCCGCGCCGGACACTTCGGCCTTCTCGCCCGCCGGGACGAAGACCGACTGGCCCGGGGTCAGGTCGAACTCGCCCGCGCGGACCGTGCCGGCGGTGCAGAGCAGGATCTGCGGGGTCGGCAGGGCCAGGTCGTGGGCGGGGGCGCCCTCGGGCAGGACGTACCGGGAGAGCCGGAACTCGTCGATCGGCGTCTCGTAGACCTCCTCGCCGTCCGGGGCGGCCTCGGGGCGCAGCACGCCCGGGTCGCCCGCCTCGAAGCGGACGACGCGCAGGAGTTCGGGGACGTCGACGTGCTTGGGGGTGAGGCCGCAGCGCAGGACGTTGTCCGAGTTGGCCATGATCTCGACGCCGAGTCCGTCGAGGTACGCGTGCGGGATGCCGGCGCCGAGGAAGAGCGCCTCGCCGGGCTGGAGGCGGACGTGGTTGAGGAGCATGGCGGCGATGACGCCGGGGTCGCCCGGGTAGTGGTGGGCGAGGTCGGCGTAGGGCGCGTGGTCGCCGCCGAGGCGGGTGCAGGCGGCGGTGGCCTCGGCGACGGTGCGGGCCATCTCCTCGCGGTCGGCGGAGAGGACCGCGGTGAGGACCTCGCGCAGCGCCGCCTCCTCGGGGTGGGCGCGCAGCAGGTCGACGTAGGGCTTGAGGGAGTCGACGCCGAGGGCGTCGAGGAGGTGCGCGGCCTGCTCGGGGTCGCGGAAGCCGCAGAGTCCGTCGAACTCGGTGAGCGCGCAGATGAGTTCGGGCTTGTGGTTGGCGTCCTTGTAGTTGCGGTGCGGGGCGTCCACCGGGATGCCGCGCCGCTCCTCGTCCTCGTACCCCTCCTTCGCCTGCCGCAGGTCGGGGTGGACCTGGAGGGAGAGGGGGGCGCCGGCGGCGAGGATCTTGAGCAGGAAGGGCAGGCGCGGGCCGAACTTCGCGACGGCCTCCTCGCCCAGCTCGGCCTCCGGGTGCGCGTCGATGACCTCGACGAGGGTGCCGCGCCCGGTGCGCGAGGGTGCGCCCGGGTGCGCGCCCATCCACATCTCCGCCTGCGGCTCGCCGCTGGGCTCGACCCCGAGGAGCTTCGCAATGGCGGTCGGGGAACCCCAGGCGTAGGGGCGGATGGTGTTGTCGAGGCGGTCCATGGCTTCTCTCTGCCGTTGTCTCTGTGCGTGCGGGGGCGCGGGCACGGGCGTCGTACAGCGCCGTACGACAGCCGTGTTCACCGTGCGTTCCCGCACCGGTGCGTCGACGGTACGACCTTCAGATCGTCCTCGGTACGGCGGTCCCGGTGTCGGTGTCCACCTCAGGCCCTGGAAGCGAGCGCGAGGTAAACGGCGGCGAAATCCGTGACGGCGATCAGTTCCGCCAGGGTCTCCAGCTCGTCGCCCTCGTCGGGCTCCAGTTCGCTGATCGGGGTGTCGTGGCCGAGGGCCAGGTCACGGGCGGCGGGGGCGGCGGTGAGGCCGCCGAGCGGACGGTCGCGGAGCAGCACCACGCGCGCGTGCAGCGCGGGTGCCTCCTCGACGCGGTCGCGGAAGAAGTCGTCGGGGTCGGCGCTGGCGGCGAGCGGGCCGGAGAGCAGGGCCCGGTGCGCGGCCAGGGCCTCGGGGAGTTCGGCGACCAGGGCGGGGCGGCCGGCCAGTTCGGCGAGGGCGGCGGCGAAGCGGCGGCCCGCGGGTCCTGCCGATTCGCCCTCCGTCCAGACCACCGGGAGCGCGTCGGCGAGTTCCGCGGCGAGGGTCTTGGCGGGGTTGCTGTAGGTCACGATGGCCGGTCCGCAGCGCTCGGCGACGTGGTCGAGCCGGTCGGCGGCCTTCTCCAGGGCCTCCGGCGGGGCGGTGACCAGGCCGATCCGGTCGAGGAGCGCGAGCAGCGGGGTGAGCAGTGCCCACAGGACGCCCGGGGAGGAGCCGGCCAGCGGTTCGCCGTGGTCGTACGGTGCCGTGGCCATCGGCATGAACAGGCCGTGGGCGCCGGCCACCGCCTCGGCGAGGGGGGTGCCGGCGGGGGCGACGGCGGCGACCGAGCAGCCGCGCCGGTAGGCCTGGTCGGCGAGGAGGCCGAGGCTGGGTTCGGTGCCGTCCGGGGTGGCGATCAGCAGCAGGTCGACGGAGCCGGCCCAGCCCGGGAGCTCCCAGCGCAGGGCGCCGGCGGCCGGGGCGACGCCGGTGGGGGCGAGGCGGGTGACGGGGCTGCCGGGGCCGGCCAGCGCGCGGATGAGGTCGGCGGCGTGGGTGGCGGCGACGCCGGGGCCCGCGATCAGGACGGCGCGCGGGCGGCCGTCCGGCTTGAGTTCCCGGACGCCGGCCTCGGTGGCGTTCCGGGCCGCCGTGCGGACGCGGGCGCCGGCCTCGGCCGCGCCGCGGAGCAGACCCCTGCGGTCGGCCTCGGCGAGGCCCTCCGGCGTGTCGAGCAGCGATTCGTCGAGCATGGGAGCGGCCTCCGGTCGCCGGGGTCCTGGTCCTGGTGCGTGTGCGGTGGTGGGCGCCGTCGCTTACGCGGGTCGGCGGGCCTCGTCGACGAGGAGGACGGGGATGCCGTCGCGGACGGGGTAGGCCAGGCCGCAGTCCTGGCCGGTGCAGACCAGCTCGGCGTCCTGCTCCTTGAGGGCGGCGTGGCAGGCCGGGCAGGCGAGGATCTCCAGGAGGCCGGCTTCGAGCGGCATGGGGTTTCCCTTCGGGGGCGGGATGTTCGCGTGCGGTCAGATTACCGCCGGTGGGGTGGGTCGGGCTGGTCACGGGTGCCTGACGGCTGCCGCTCCGGGGGGCCGCGGGGCCGGGCGGGGCTGTCACGCCCTGATGACGGCCAGTACCTCGTCGCGGAGCTTGGTCATCGTCGGTTCGTCGCGGGCCTCGGCGTTCAGGCGGAGGAGGGGCTCCGTGTTGGAGGGGCGGACGTTGAACCACCAGTCGGCGGCGCTGACGGTGAGGCCGTCGAGGTCGTCGAGGGTGGTGTCGGCGCGGCCTTCGTAGGCGGCGCGGACCGCCGCGAGGCTGGCCCGCTGGTCGGCGACCGTGGAGTTGATCTCGCCGGAGCCGGTGTAGCGGTCGTACTGGGCGACGAGGGAGGACAGCGGGCCGGGCTGGCCGCCGAGGGCGGCGAGGACGTGCAGGGCCGCCAGCATGCCCGTGTCGGCGTTCCAGAAGTCCTTGAAGTAGTAGTGGGCCGAGTGCTCGCCCCCGAAGATCGCGCCGGACGTCGCCATCTCGGCCTTGATGAAGGAGTGGCCGACGCGGGTGCGGACGGGGGTGCCGCCGTTCTCGCGGACCACCTCGGGGACGGTCCAGGAGGTGATCAGGTTGTGGATGATCGTGCCCCGGCCGCCGTTGCGGGCCAGTTCGCGCACGGCGACCAGCGCGGTGATCGCCGACGGCGAGACCGGTTCGCCGCGCTCGTCCACGACGAAGCAGCGGTCCGCGTCGCCGTCGAAGGCCAGGCCGAGGTCGGCGGACTCGTCGCGGACGCGCTGCTGGAGGTCGACGATGTTCGCCGGGTCGAGCGGGTTGGCCTCGTGGTTGGGGAACGTGCCGTCCAGCTCGAAGTACATCGGGACCAGGGTCAGCGGCAGGCCCTCGAAGACCGTCGGGACCGTGTGGCCGCCCATGCCGTTGCCCGCGTCGACCACGACCTTCAGGGGGCGGACGGAGGTCAGGTCCACGAGCGAGCGCAGATGGGCCGCGTAGTCCGACAACGTGTCGCGGGAGGTGATCGTTCCCGGGGTCGCGGCCGGGGCCGGGGCGCCCTCCCGGGTCCAGCGTTCGGCCAGCTCGCGGATCTCCGACAGGCCAGTGTCCTGGCCCACCGGCGCGGCTCCCGCGCGGCACATCTTGATGCCGTTGTACTGCGCCGGGTTGTGCGAGGCCGTGAACATCGCGCCGGGCAGGCCGAGGGAGCCCGAGGCGTAGTACAGCTGGTCGGTCGAGCACAGGCCGATCTCGGTGACGTCCACGCCGCGGGCCGCCGCGCCGCGCGCGAAGGCGCGGGACAGGCCGGGCGAGGAGGGCCGCATGTCGTGGCCCACGACGATCGCGGCGGCGCCGGTCACCCGGACGAACGCGGCGCCGAACAGTTCGGCGAGCGCCTCGTCCCACTGGTCCGGGACCACACCGCGCACGTCGTACGCCTTCACGATCTGCGACAGATCCGCAACAGCCACGGGCCAACCCTCCTGGAGTCCTCTCGGTCGCCCCAAGCTACCCGCACCGGGTAAGCGCCGGACGTGGGATCGCCCGGGACGGACCGGGATCGGCCGGGATCACCCGGGATCGGCCGCGAGCGGTGGCGTCACGGCCGCCGCGGCGCGGCTCACGGCAGCATCCACCCCAGCACCGGTGAGCTCTGCCCGACCACGATCAGGCACATCACCAGCAGCAGCCCGAGGCTCCACGGGAGGACCCTGCGCAGCAGGTCGCCCTCGCGGCCCGAGAGGCCGACCGCGGCGCAGGCGATCGTGAGGTTCTGCGGGGAGATCATCTTGCCGAGCACGCCGCCGGAGCTGTTGGCGGCGGCGAGCAGTTCGGGCGAGAGTCCCGACTCGTGGGCGGCGCTGACCTGGAGGGCGCCGAAGAGCGCGTTGGCGGAGGTGTCGGAGCCGGAGACGGCGACGCCGAACCAGCCCAGGACGGGTGACAGGAAGGCGAGGCCCGCGCCGGCCGCCGCCACGAAGTGGCCGATGGTGGCGGCCTGTCCGGAGAGGTTCATGACGTAGGCGAGGGCGAGGACGGACGTCACGGTGAGGATCGCGAACCTCAGCTCCCGTACGGTCGCCGCCCATTCCGCGACCGCCACGCGCGCGTGCACGCGCAGGACGGCCGCCGTGGCGAGGCCGGCGAACAGCACGAGGGTGCCGCCCGTGGCGACGACCGGCCAGGTGAAGAGATTTCCGCCGACCGGTTCGCCCTTCGGGTTGACGACGTCCAGGAAGGGCCAGTCGTAGACCTGGGTCGCGTGGGCGAGCCAGTCCTTGACGGGCGGGATCTGGGCGACGGAGAAGACCGCGACGATCAGGGCGTACGGGGCGTAGGCGCGCAGCACCTCGCCGCGCGCGTCGCGCTCGTCCAGGTCGGCGCTGCGGGCGCCGGTGAGCACGGCCGCGCGGACCTCCTCGGTCGCGGGCACGCGCGCGTGCGGTACGGCGACCAGGGCGGCCGCGCCGGCCAGGGCGGCGCAGATGTCGGCGAGTTGGGCGGAGAGGTAGTTGGAGGCGGCGAACTGGGCCGCGGCGAAGGCGGTTCCGCACGCCAGGGCCGGTACCCAGGTCTCGCGCAGTCCGCGCCCGCCGTCGACCAGGCCGACCAGCACCAGCGGCACCACCAGGGCCAGCAGCGGGGTCTGACGGCCCACCACGGAGGCCACCGAGTCCAGGGGCAGGCCGGTGACCTGGGCGAGCGTCACGACCGGTGTACCCATCGCGCCGAAGGCGACCGGGGCGGTGTTGGCGACCAGGGCGACGACGGCCGCGCGGACGGGGTCGAAGCCGAGGGCGACGAGCATCACGGAGCAGATCGCGACGGGGGCGCCGAATCCGGCCAGCGCCTCCAGCAGGGCGCCGAAGCAGAAGGCGACGACGAGGGCCTGGACGCGCGGGTCGTCGGAGAGCCGGCCGAACGAGCGGCGCAGGACGTCGAAGTGGCGGGTGCGGACCGTCATCCGGTACACCCACAGGGCGTTGACGACGATCCACAGGATGGGGAACAGGCCGAACGCGGCGCCCTGGACGGCGCTGGAGAGCGTCTGGTCCAGGGGCATGCCGTAGGCGAGCCGGGCGACGAGTACGGCCGCGAGAAGGCCGCTCAGGCCCGCCAGATGGGCTTTGAGGCGGACGCCGCCGAGCAGGACCAGGACGATCAGCAGCGGCAGGGCGGCGACGAGGGCGGACAGGCCGAGCGAGTCGGCGACGGGTTCCAGTTCCTGGACGTACACGGACGCCTCCCTGGATTCCGGCATGCGGAAAGCGATTTCCCGCCGGTGGTCACCCGAAATGGTCGTGTCCGCGACAAGTGCGCGTCAATGGGTGTGCACCGATGCGCTACTGGGGGTGCGTCACCGAACGCAAGACGGGCGAGGAGAGCCGGACGGACGTCAGTTGTCCGGGGAGCGGAGCACCCGCAGATGGCCGCGCCGCGCGACCTCCATCGGGTCCGCGCCGCGTCCGCCGCCGCCCGCCCCGGCCGCCCGCTCCTGGGGGCGGGCCGCCTCGCGCACCGCGTTGGCGAGCGCCTCCAGGTCGTCCCCGCTGGGCCGCGCGGGGGCGGAGGTGTCGAGGAGCCGGACGACCTCCCAGCCGCGCGGGGCGGTGAGGCGCTCGGAGTGCTCGGCGCACAGGTCGTAGCAGTGGGGTTCGGCGTAGGTGGCGAGCGGGCCGAGGACCGCGGTCGAGTCGGCGTAGACGTACGTCAGCGTCGCGACGGCGGGTCGGCCGCAGGCGGTTCGCGAACAGCGACGTACAGGGCTCACGACGTTGGACGGTACCGCACTCTTGAGCGGGCCGCGACGACTCTGCCCCAGGTCACTCCACCGTGTCGTGCTGTGAAACGCCCCACACGCCCCCTCTGGGCCGCTTTTCCGACCCGCATGGACGCCGCCGTCCGAGATACCGGACAACACCGCGTCCGGTCATGATTCGGTACGAACAAGGTCAATTGCCTTGATGTCACCGGTCTCGTAGAGATACGGAAACGAGCCCGACCTTGGCTGAAACGGTCGTCCCGCGACATGTCGCCGGGGGTGGTGTCGGTGCGTGGAGCGGCGCGGCCGGAGCCCGCGAGGACTACGCTTCACCAGTGATGGACAACCGTGTACCGCCCCGTGCCGCCGCCCCCGGGCCCCGCCGACGCGATCGCCACGGTCGGGGCATGCGCGGACCGATCGCACCGCCCCAGGTGCCGCTGGCGGCGAGCCGCGCCGACGTCTTCGCGGATCTCGTGCAGGACTCCGTGGAGCGCCTGGAGCGGCGCTGGCCGCAGCTCGCGGACATCGATTTCCTGGTGCTGGAGGTGCCCCGGCTCCAGGACCGGCACGGCGAGAGCTGGAGCGACGAGGCGGTGCCGCTGGGCGGCATCATTCCGGCGCGCGAGGGGCGCCGGGCGCGCGTGGTCGTCTACCGGCGGCCGGTCGAGATCCGCACCAAGGGGCGGGACGAGCGGGGCGCGCTGGTGCACGAGGTCGTGGTGGAGCAGGTCGCCGAACTGCTCGGGCTCACCCCGGAGACAGTGGATCCCCGGTACGGCGAGGACTGAGCCCCGCCCGGCGACCTCGCGACCTCGCGCTACTTCTGCAGCACCGACACGTCCTGGTCCGCCTCCGGTACGGCGACCGTGCCGCGGTCGTCCGGGAGGGTCTGGATCGTGAAGCCCGGGACGCCCTCCTCGGTGGCCGCGAGGGTGCGGGCGCCGTAGACGGGCCCGCCGGAGACGGTCTCCACGGTCAGGGCGTAGGTGCCCTGCAGACCGGACGGGACCGGGGCGTCGACGTCCTGGGTGGTGCCGGACTTGATCGTGAACGTCTTGGACACCGCCTTGCCGCCCTCGGAGCCCGCCGACGCCGTCACCTTGACCTGCGCGGTGGCGGTCGGGGCGGTCAGGGAGAGGGTGGTGCCCTTGCCGCTGTTGTCGGCGGACGTCGCGCGCGTGCCGACCGGCGCGGTCGCCGGGATGTACGCGGTCTCCTGGTTGTCGCCCTTGCCTCGGGTGACACGCAGGGCGGCCACCACCGGCACGGACTGGTCGGAGGGGGTGAGGATCAGCGAACCCGCCTCGCCGCGGGTGACGTCGCCGAGGTCGACCGCGCTGGTCATGCCCGACTTCACGTGCAGCGTCTCGTTGCCGGCCGGGGTGATGGTGCCGTCCGGGGAGGCCAGGCGCACCTTCAGGTCGGCGTCGTCGTCACCGGTGGTGAAGGCGACCAGCCGGACGTCGGTGGCGTCCTTGGGGATGCCGGGCAGCACCAGGGTGCCCGCCGGGTCGGCGGAGGCGGCCAGCCAGTCGCCGCCGGTCTTGTCGTCCAGCGCCTGCACACTCGCGCCGACCCGGCCGCTGCGCACGTTGACGTGCACGGTCAGGTCGGTCTGCCGCTCGTCGGTGAGCGTGGACAGCAGGACCGGCTCGCTGCCGTGCGGCTGGACCGTGATGCCCTCCCCCACCGAGGACTTGAGCTGGCCGTCCTTGCCGTACAGCTCGATGTCGACGACGGCGGCGCTGTCGTCGGGGTTGGTGAGGTGCACGTAGTCGGTGCGGGTGGCTGCGGTGCTGGCGCCGGGGAACCAGAAGTCGGTGTCGGCCGCCGTGCAGTTGACGCCCTGGAGGCCGCGTCCGGTGCCCGCGGCGACCTCGGTGGTCTCCTGGACCGTCCAGCCGGAGGCGTACTTGCCCTCGGCGGTGCCGACGTAGGCCGGCGAGTCCGAGCCGGAGGTGTCCCCGGTGGCCGGGGTGCCGGGCGCCTTGGGGGTCAGGACCGGCTTGGCGGCCTTCTTCTTGCCGCCGCTCGTACCGTCCGCCGACTGCTCGGTGGCCGCCTGGAGTTCGGCCTTGCCGTCGCTCGCGGTGCCCTCGGTGACGGGCGTGAACGACGTGTACGAGGTGTCGGCGATGTCGGACAGGCTGGGCGCCGGACAGAGCAGCGTGGTGCGCTCGACGGGCAGCTGGGCGGCCGCCTCGGCGGTGTGCGTGGGGGCCGTGTCCGGCGGGTTGAGCGCGGCGAACCCGGTGACGGCCGCGAGCGCGGCCGTACCGGCGAACAGGGACAGGGTCGTGCGGTTCACTGCTGCTGGCTCCCGTCGTGGTGCTCGCCGCCGGTGCCCTGCCGGTGCTGGGCGGCCGGGTCGTAGGCGGGGTCGTAGCCCTGCTGGTACGTCGGGTCGTACGCCTGCTGCCCCTGCTGTCCGCCGTAGGCGTACGGGTCGTACTGGCCGGTCTGGTACGGGTCGTACGTCTGCTGGTCGTAACCGCCCGTCTGGTACTGGTCGGTGCCCTGGTACTGGTCGGCGCCCTGGTACTGCTCGGCGTCCGCGTAGCCGGTGTTGTAGCCGTCGCCGGCCGGGTAGGACGCCGGGTCCCACTCGTCGTACGACTGCTGCTGCGGGATCGCGGCCTGCGGCTCCTCCTCGTCGGCGGAGGCTGCGGCGGCCGGGGCGGGGGCGGCGGCGGGGAAGCCGGCGTCCTCCTCCGGAGCCGTCTCCCCCTCGGCCTCCGCCTCCGCCTCGGCCTGGGCGCGCAGACGGCGGGCGCGGCGGCCCTCTCCGTCGGCGGCCTGGGCGGGGACCGCCTGCTCCTCGGGGAGGTCGTCGTCGATGTCACGGCGGCGGCCGGGCAGCGCGAGGACGACCAGGACGACGGCGAGCGCGCCCTGCGCCCACAGCCAGGCGGTGTGGATGAACGGGCTGTCGTAGGTGACGTCGAGCCGCCCGCCGGAGGACGGGAGTGCGAAGCCCTGGGCCCAGCCGTCCACGGTGGTGCGGGTGAGCGGCTTGCCGTCCAGGGTGGCCGTCCAGCCGGAGGCGGCCGAGTCGGCCAGGCGCAGGACGCGGCCGTCGGCGCCGCTCGGGATCCTGGTGTGGATCTCGACGGGTCCGGCGGCGACGGACGCGGCGGTGCCGGAGCCGTCCTTGGAGACGATGGTCGCCCGGGAGACCTGCTGGTCGACGCGCCACAGGCCGCTGCCGTCCTGCTGGCTGAGCCGGCTCAGGCCGGGGGTGGCGTCCAGCACGCGCGCGATGTCGCGCGGGGCGCCCTTGTGGACGAGGACGTAGCGCACCGCGAACCCGCCGAGCTGCTCGGTCTGGTCGGCGCCGGAGCCGGCCACCAGGTTGGCGACGACCTTGTCGAGCGTGGCGTTCTCGCCGTCGGCGGCGGCCACCTCGGCGTCTCCCATGCGGGCGCCGGAGCCGCGCACCAGCATGTAGCTCACGCGCGCGGTGGTGTCGCTGTCGAGGACGAGGGTGCGGACCTGGTCGGTGGTGGTGCTGTCCTCGGCGACGAAGGCGGGCACCTGGGTGGGGTCGCGCCGTTCCACCGGGCCGTCGGCGCCGGCGAGCATCCAGCCGGCGGCGAGCAGCAGCGGGCCCGCGGCGGAGGCGAAGGCGATCAGGGCGGCCACCGGCTGGCGCCAGCCGAAGCTCTGCTCGGCGACCCGCGCGCGTGCCCCGTCGGCGCCGAGCGCGGCGGCGGACAGGATCGCGATGCCGTAGACGAGGGTCGCGGGGCCGGCCCAGGTGGAACTGTTGGACAGGACCGCGAAGACCAGGCCGATCAGGGCGACCGCCCAGGCGGTGCGGATCGCCGTCTGGCGCTCGGAGCGCAGCAGGGCGGCGAGCGCGGCCAGCACGACGCCGACGAGCATCAGTCCGTCGAGCGTGCCGGGGCCGCCCGGGCTGGCGCCGAGCAGGTCGAGGGCGGAGGCGGCCGAGGCGCCGTACTCCAGCCCGGCCTCCTTGAAGAAGCCGGACGGGAGCAGCGTCAGCGACCAGGGCGCGAGGACCAGCAGCGGAGTGCCGAGCTGGACCAGCAGGCGCAGGGCGGAGGCGACGAGGTCGGAGCGGCGCACGGCCAGGACGGCGATGCCGAGGACCAGGGCGATCGGCCAGACGATCGGCGTGAACGCGGTGGTGACGGTCAGCAGCAGCGCGTACGCCCAGGTGGCGCGCCAACTGCCGCGCGCTCCCGAGGAGTTGGCGAGACCGCCGGCCGCGACGCCCGCGCGGGCGATCAGCGGCAGCAGGATGGCGAGGACCGCGGTGCCGATGCGGCCGCCGGCGAGGGCGCCGGTGGCGGCGGGCAGGAAGGCGTAGCCGATGGCCGCCCAGGCGCGCAGCAGCCGCGAGGTGACCAGGGGCCGGGAGGCGAAGTAGGCGGTGAACCCGGCCAGCGGCACCGAGGCGACCAGCAGCACGGTGACGGCGAGCCCGGTCGAGCCGAACAGCAGGGAGGCCAGCGAGGCGACGATCGCGAGGTACGGCGGGGCGGCCGGGGTGCCGCCGGCGCCGACGGCGTGCCAGGCGTCGAGGTAGCGCGACCACAGTGCGCCCGCGCTGCCGGGGGCGGGCAGCAGGGCGCCGCCCGCGAGCGCGCCGGAGCCGAGCAGCGCGCGGCACGCGGCCAGGGAGACCAGCAGCAGGGCCAGGAAGAGCACCGGGCCCGGTTTGCGGGCGATGCGCTTGAGGCGGGCGAACTGCTCGATCTCCAGGAAGTCGGCGTCGTCGCCGCCGGGTCCGGACTCGACCGCGCCGCCGTGCCGGCCGGCCGCGGAGACCTCGTCGTCGCCGCCGAAGAAGTTGCCCGCGACCTGTTCGACGGTGGCCCGGACGGTGGCGCCGGGGGGCGGGAACAGCGGGCGCAGCTCGCCCTTGTCCAGCTGGGACGCGCCGCGCCTGCGCCGGCCGGCGATGATCCGCTCGGGGCGCAGCAGGGTGCCCAGCAGGCCGCGGATCTCGTCGAGGGCCTGTCCGGGGACCTTGCCGACGAGGTAGGCGAGCGTGCGCAGCACGGTGCCGAGCACCAGGCGCAGCAGCACCCAGGGCAGCGTGGCCGTGCGGGTGTTGACGAGCAGGGTGTAGACGGCGCCGGCCTTGTCGACCTTGTGCGGGGAGGCGGTGGTGCGCCCGGCGCAGTCGACGGCGCGGCGCTCGCGGGAGGCGGCCTCGGCGTGCCGTACGACGGCCTCGGGGGCGATCAGGACGCGGTGGCCGGCGTCGTGCGCGCGCCAGCACAGGTCGACGTCGTCGCGCATCAGGGGCAGTCTGCGGTCGAAGCCGCCGAGTTCCTCGAAGACGTCGCGGCGGATCAGCATGCCGGCGCTGGAGACGGACAGCACGGGCCGGACGTGGTCGTGCTGGCCCTGGTCCTGCTCGCGGCGGTCCAGGCCGGTCCAGCGGCGCCCGGAGTGGGCGATGGTGACGCCGACCTCCAGGAGCTGCCTGCGGTCGTACCAGCCGCGCAGCTTGGGGCCGACGATCGCCACGTCGTCGCGGCCCAGCTCCAGTTCGTTGTCGACGACCCGCAGCAGCTGGGCCAGGGCGTCGGGTTCCGGGGCGCAGTCGTCGTGCAGCAGCCACAGCCACTGCACGGGCTCGCCGTAGGGCAGTTCGGGCATGTCGTAGGCCTCGTCGCGCCACTGGCGGGTGACGGGGTCCCAGCCGCTGGGGCGCTTGAGGTACGGCAGCTCGTCGGGGGTGAGGACGGGCGCGGTGCGGCTCGCCTCCTCGACGGCCTGGCCGAACCCGGTGCGCCGGGCGAGGTGCAGCACGTTGGCGTCGCCCAGGGATGCGGTGAGCAGCTGGGCGGACTCGTCCGCGCTGCCGGTGTCGGCCGCCACCGCGTACTGGGCGGGGCGCTCCTGGCCGAGCAGCCCGGCGAGCGCGTCGGGCAGCCAGCGGGCGCCGTCGTGGGAGACGAGGACCGCGGTCACCACGTGACGCGGAAACTCGGGCGGGCGGGTCGGGTCGAACTCCGCCTGGCGGGTCGGGTCGAACCCCGCCTGGCGGGTCGGGTCGAACCCCGCTGGTGCAGCCGACGCTTGGGCTGCCGGGTGGCTGTGCACGGACATCGAGGTACGGGCCCCGGTTCGATGGACTGCGGTGGACTCCTGCGCCCGCTGTTGGCGGCGAGGCGTCTCGGACGAGCGACCACACTATCGGCTGGGCATGCCAACGGCCCGCCGCCTGTGGATAACCCACCGGCGACGGGCCGTTCGCGCAGCTCAGATGTGTACGTACCGGGTACGTCCGGTCAGACGGCGGCCTTCTTGAGGCGGCGGCGCTCCCGCTCGGAGAGTCCGCCCCAGATGCCGAACCGCTCGTCGTTGGCGAGGGCGTACTCAAGGCACTCGGAGCGCACCTCGCAGGCGAGGCAGACCTTCTTGGCCTCTCTGGTGGAGCCGCCCTTCTCGGGGAAGAACGACTCGGGGTCGGTCTGGGCGCACAGCGCGCGCTCCTGCCAGCCGAGCTCCTCGTCCGCGTCGTCGACCAGCAGTTGCTGCACCAGCTCGGTCATGTGCGCCCCTCGTCTGTCTTTCGCGTCCCCGTGCCTGGCCGTCACCGATCTCGGCTGAACGACACGAGTGAAATTACAAGTGTGCTGCTCCGGGCGAGTCAAGCCGAGATCTGCTATTGGGCCCGTTATTCACTCTGCGGAACCAAGGCCATGCGGAAAGTGTTCAAATCGTCATAAACCTTGACATGCAGCAGGGGCCCGGTGAGGGCCTCCGACCCCATACAGAGGTTGTACGGAGAAAGACGCCCATATGTTCGATCGCGTTCCGACGTGGCTCGCGCGCCCGGTTGTGCGCCATGTGTCCCGGGTGCCGGATGAGCAAACCTTTCGGCACGGAGGTGAACCGGATGAGGTGAAAGACGTCCCACATACCGGGCGTCGAGTTGACAGTGGAGGTGTGAACCGATGTCCTAGTGGGCATGCTCGCGAACTTGGCACTCACCTCGACCCGCACCGCCGGGTCCCACGGTGCTGCCCGTGCTCGCTGTAGCTGTTGCTGTTCCAGCTGTTGAGCCATCGCCGTATCCCGGCCGCTCCGGCTGAGGACCCAGTCCCCGGACTCGGTCCTCGCATCCCGTTCCCCTCTGACCTTCTTCACTGAGGAACCACGCGCCTCCATGAACAGCGACAACGACCTCCAGATCGCCGGCGACCTCCTCGAGGTCCAGCACCTGTTGCAGCCGCCGCGTGAGCACCCGGTCACCGTGGCCGAGTTCGTCGGGCTCGCCCGCGCGATCGCCGCCGACCGCGCGCAGTGGGAGGACCTCGTCGAGTACGACGCCACCAGCCGCTGGTACCACCGGCTGCGCACCGGCCCCGGGTACGAGGTGTGGCTGCTGTCCTGGGTGCCCGGACAGGGCAGCGGACTGCACGACCACGGCCGTTCCTCCGGTGTGCTGACCGTCCTGGAGGGCACCCTCACCGAACGCACGGAGCGCGGCACGCGCGCGCTGTCCGCCGGTGCGCAACGGGTGTTCGCGCCGGGGTACGCGCACGACGTGGCGAACGACGCGCTGGAGCCCGCGGTCAGCCTGCACGTCTACTACCCGGGTCTCACCGAGATGCCGATGCACACCACGCAGAGCTGCGCGGCGCACCCCGTGGACGCCTGACCCGGGACGCGTGCCGCGTTGTCGGACCCGCCTGCGAGACTTGGCGCATGCGCATTGTGGTTCTGGCAGGCGGTATCGGCGGTGCCCGGTTCCTGCGCGGTCTGAAGCGGGCCGTGCCGGACGCCGACGTGACCGTCATCGGCAACACCGGGGACGACATCCACCTCTTCGGGCTGAAGGTCTGCCCGGACCTCGACACGGTGATGTACACCCTCGGCGGCGGCATCAACGAGGAGCAGGGCTGGGGGCGTACCGACGAGACCTTCCACCTCAAGGAGGAGCTCGCCGCCTACGGGGTGGGGCCGGACTGGTTCGGGCTCGGCGACCGGGACTTCGCGACGCACATCGTGCGCACGCAGATGCTGGGCGCCGGATATCCGCTGAGCGCGGTGACCGAGGCGCTGTGCGACCGGTGGAAGCCGGGCGTGAGGCTGATCCCGATGACCGACGACCGGGTCGAGACGCATGTGGCCGTCGAGGTCGACGGCGAGCGCAAGGCCGTGCACTTCCAGGAGTACTGGGTGCGGCTGCGGGCGTCGGTGCCCGCCGAGGCCGTCGTCCCGGTCGGCGCCGAGCAGTCCGAGCCGGCGCCCGGTGTGCTGGAGGCCGTCGCCGCGGCGGACGTGATCCTCTTCCCGCCGTCCAACCCGGTGGTCTCCGTCGGCACGATCCTCGCGGTGCCCGGCATCCGGGAGGCGATCGCCGGTGCCGGGGTGCCGGTGGTGGGCCTCTCCCCCATCGTCGGGGACGCGCCGGTGCGCGGGATGGCCGACAAGGTGCTCGCGGCGGTCGGGGTGGAGTCCACGGCGGCGGCGGTCGCCGAGCACTACGGCTCGGGGCTGCTGGACGGCTGGCTGGTGGACACCGTGGACGCGGGCAGCGTGGCGCGGGTCGAGACGGCCGGCATCCGCTGCCGGGCCGTGCCGCTGATGATGACCGACCTGGACGCGACGGCGCAGATGGCCCGGGAGGCGCTGGCGCTGGCCGAGGAGGTGCGCGGGGCATGACCGACGCGACCGACGCCGTCGGCACCACCGGTCCGTCCGGCGACGCGCTGCCCGGGTACCGGGTGTGGGCGCCGGCCGGGATCCCCGAGGTCCAGCAGGGCGACGACCTGGCGAAGCTGATCGCCGCGGCCGAGCCGGGGCTGGCCGACGGCGACGTGGTGATCGTCACCTCCAAGATCGTGTCCAAGGCCGAGGGCCGGATCGTCGAGGCCGCCGACCGGGAGGCCGCGATCGACGCGGAGACCGTGCGGGTGGTGGCCCGGCGCGGGACGCTGCGGATCGTGGAGAACCGGCAGGGTCTGGTCATGGCGGCGGCGGGCGTGGACGCCTCCAACACCCCGGCCGGGACCGTGCTGTTGCTCCCCGAGGACCCGGACGCGTCGGCGCGCGCGGTCCGCGCGGGGCTGCGGGACGTCCTCGGCGTCAACGTCGGGGTCGTCGTCACCGACACCTTCGGGCGACCCTGGCGCTCGGGGCTCACGGACGTCACCATCGGCGCCGCCGGAGTGCGGGTCCTGGACGACCTGCGCGGGGGCGTGGACGCGTACGGCAACCCGCTCGTCGCGACGGTCGTCGCCACCGCCGACGAACTGGCCGCCGCCGGCGACCTGGTCAAGGGCAAGGCGACGGGGATGCCGGTCGCCGTGGTCCGCGGGCTCGCGCACGTCGTCACCGAGGAGGGCGACGCGGGCGGCGACGCGCGGGCCCTCGTCCGGGACGCGGGCAGCGACATGTTCCGCCTCGGCACGTCCGAGGCGGTCCGGGAGGCGGTGACGCTGCGGCGGACGGTGCGGGCGTTCACCGGCGAGCCCGTCGACCCCGGAGCGGTACGGCGGGCGGTCGCCGCGGCCGTGACCGCGCCGGCGCCGCACCACACGACGCCGTGGCGGTTCGTGCTGCTGGAGTCGCCCGAGGCGCGGGTCCGGCTGCTGGACGCGATGCGGGAGGCGTGGATCGCCGACCTGCGCAGGGACGGCAGGTCGGAGGAGTCCGTCGCGAAGCGGGTGCGGCGCGGGGACGTGCTGCGCGACGCGCCGTATCTCGTCGTGCCCTGCCTGGTGACGGACGGGGCCCACACGTACGGGGACGCCCGGCGGGACGCCGCCGAGCGGGAGATGTTCGTGGTCGCGGCGGGGGCCGGGGTGCAGAACCTCCTGGTCGCCCTCGCCGGGGAGCAGCTGGGATCGGCGTGGGTCTCCTCGACGATGTTCTGCCGGGACGTCGTACGGGAGGTGCTGGGGCTGCCCCGGGAGTGGGATCCGATGGGGGCGGTCGCCGTGGGGAAGGCCGCGCAGGCGCCGCGGCAGAGACCGGCGCGGGAGGTCGGGGACTTCATCGAGGTGCGGTGACCCGTCCGCGCCCTCGGACGGGGGCGTCCCGGTACGTCGGCGCGTGCGGATCGTGGGGGTCGTGCGGGTCGTGGAGGTCGTGGGGGTCCACCGCGTGGTTCCCCGCGCCGCTGCCGGGGCGCCCGAGGCCTAGGATCTCTTGAGTGGCTGGTCGTTTCGCTCCTCGGCCCACGCGCGCGACCGTGCGGGGTGGGCAGGTCGTCGTGCCCGCGGCCGGTGTTCCGCGGCAGGCGGTCGTGCCCGGGCGGGTACGGGTCTGGAAGCCGACCGGGGCGCTCGATCTCGGGCTCGTGCTCGGGCCGTTGCGCCGGGGCCCCGGGGACCCGACGTTCCGCGCGACGCGGGACGGCACGGTGTGGCGGGCCAGTCTCACCCCCGCCGGACCGGGAACGCTGCGGATCGCCGCGTACGGCGGTGAGGTGCGCGGGGAGGCGTGGGGGCCCGGGGCCGGGTGGCTCCTCGATCAGCTGCCGGAGATGCTCGGCTCGGCCGACGACCCCTCCCTGTTCGTGCCCAGGCACCGGGTGGTGGCCTCGGCCCGGCACCGGCGGCCGGGGCTGCGGCTGACGCGGACCGGGCTGGTGCTGGAGTCGCTGATCCCCTCGGTCCTGGAGCAGAAGGTCACGACCGACGAGGCGTACCGGGCCTGGCGGTCACTGGTGCGCAGGTTCGGCGAGCGGGCGCCCGGTCCGGCCGGGGTGGGCGAGCGGCCGATGTGGGTGATGCCGGCGCCGCGGACCTGGGCGCTGATCCCGTCCTGGGAGTGGCACAGGGCCGGGGTCGACGACAAGCGGGCCGCGACGATCCTGCGCGCGGTGCGGGTCGCGGCGCGGCTGGAGCAGGCGGCGGGGATGCCGGCGCAGGACGCGCGGGCCCGGCTGGAGGTGGTGCCGGGCGTGGGGCCGTGGACGTCCGCGGAGACCGTGCAGCGCAGCCACGGGGCGGCGGACGCGGTGACGGTCGGGGACCTGCATCTGCCGGGGATCGTGGGCTGGGCGCTGGCCGGGGACCGGGACGCCGACGACGAGGCGATGCTGCGGTTGCTGGAGCCGTACGCGGGCCAGCGGCACCGGGCGGCGCGGCTGATCCTGCTGAGCGGGAACACGCCGGCGAGAAGGGCCCCGAAGATGCCGCGCGGCGACATCGGCCGACTGTGAGGCGAGGGGCCGGCGAGCACGACCCGGCAGCCCCGCGAACTGCCCCACGAGCAGCCCCATAAGAAACCCGGGAAACCACCCACGCAACCCCGCAAGGAACCCGGGAAACCACCCGCGCAGCCCCATAAGGAACCCGGGAAACTGCGCGAGCGGCCCCGTAAGGGGCGCGGGGAACTGCGCGAGCGGCCCCCACGCACCCGCGGCCGGACGACCACCGCACGGCCTCTCCTGACAGCGACCACCGCACGGCCCTCCCCTGGTTCGGAGACGGTCCGGAAACGGTCCGGGGAGAACCGGCCCTGCCGGTCCGGGGAGAACCGGCCCCTGCCGGTCCGGGGAGGAGGAGAGCCAGCCCCTACTGGTCCGAGGAGAACCGCACCGCCCCCGCCGGGATCGTCGCGTCGCACCACACCCGCGCGCCGTCCCGCAGCTCGTTGTCGGCGCCGACGAACGCGCCGTCGCCGATCACCGTGCCCGTGAGGACCGAGCGTTCGCCGACGCGGGCCCGGTTGCCGATGAGGGAGTCGGTGATGACCGCGCCGGGTTCGATCACGGCGCCCGGCAGGATCGTCGAGCCGAACACCCGTACCCCCTCCGCCACGAACGCTCCCTCGCCCACCACCGTGCCGCCCGTCAGCTTCGCGTCGGCCGCCACCCGTGCCGTGGGCAGGATCAGCCGGTCCCCGCAGCGGCCGGGCACCGCCGGGGAGGGCGCGCGGCCGAGGACGAGGTCCGCCGAGCCGCGGACGAAGGCCGCGGGCGTGCCCAGGTCCAGCCAGTAGGTGGAGTCGACCATGCCCTGGAGGTGGGCGCCGGCCGACAGGAGCTGCGGGAAGGTCTCCCGTTCCACCGACACCGGGCGGCCCGCCGGGATCGTGTCGATGACCGAGCGGCGGAAGACGTACGCCCCCGCGTTGATCTGGTCGGTGACGATCTCCTCGGGGGTCTGCGGCTTCTCCAGGAAGGCCAGGACGCGGCCCGTCCCGTCGGTGGGGACCAGGCCGTAGGCGCGCGGGTCCGTCACCTTCGTCAGATGGAGTGAGACGTCCGCGCCGGTCGACTCGTGCGTCGACACCAGCGCGCGGATGTCCAGGCCGGTCAGGATGTCCCCGTTGAAGATCAGGACCGGGTCGTCGGGTCCGGAGCGCAGCCGGGCGGCGACGTTGCGGATGGCGCCGCCGGTGCCGAGGGGCTCCTCCTCGGTGACGTACTCGATGTGCAGGCCCAGGGCCGCGCCGTCCCCGAAGTACGGTTCGAAGACCTCCGCCAGGTAGCTCGTCGCGAGGATGATGTGGTCCACGCCCGCCGCTCTGGCTCTGGCCAGCTGGTGCGTCAGGAAGGGGACGCCGGCCGCCGGGACCATCGGCTTGGGTGTGTGGACCGTGAGCGGGCGCAGCCGGGTGCCTTTGCCGCCGACCAGGAGGATCGCTTCTGTCACCTGTCGTCTCTGCTTCCTGCCGGGACCGGCCGAACTCTCTGTCGGCCGGCCAGTGTATGCAGACCGTGCGACGGCGCCCTCGACGGCCGCGCGGAGGCGCGCGGCATCGGTGTGCGGTTTTCCCCCGACTGTCCCCGACGGCGTTGAACGCGGGCCCCGCGCTCAGCGCCCCTGGAGGTGCGCGGAGCTGGTCCGGGCCGAGCCGAGTCTGGCGTAGAGCTTCTTGCCCGGGCACTCGGTGGCGAACCCGTCCCTATGGCCGGAGATCACGTTCAGTCGTACGTTCTTCCCCTTTGGGTAGAGATTGCCACCGCCGGACTTCAGATATGTCTTCCCCTTGGGATCGGCCCCGAAGAGGCCGAGCTTCCACGCGGTGAGTCTGGCGACGGCCGTCACCGCCGCGGCGGACGGTTTGGCGGAGGCGTATGTGCCGATCACCGCGATGCCCATGCTGTCGGTGTTGAACCCGAGGGTGTGGGCGCCCTTGACGGCCTTCGCCACTCCCCCGGCGCGGCCCTCGTAGATGGTTCCGCACTTGTCGACGAGGAAGTTGTAGCCGATGTCCCGCCAGCCCATGCTCACCACGTGGTAGCGGTAGATACTGCGGATGACGGACGGGGCCTCGGAGCAGCGGTAGCCGTTGCCGGAGGCGCTGTGGTGGACGAACGCCGCCTTGACCTTGGCGGAGTAGACGAAGCCCTTCTCGCGCAGTGACTCGTCGGCACCCCAGCCGCGGCGCGTGACGATCTTCGGGCGCGGTCCGATGTACGGCTTGGTGCGCGGGGCCTGGTCGCCGCTCAGCTCCAGCAGTTCGCGCTCGGTGTCCGCGCGGTCCAGGGCCGGGATCTCGGTGCTGCCGTAGGACACGAGGTCGGTGTTGGCGGCGGCGGCCGCGTCGGTCCCGGTGCCGGTGCCGGTGCGCGGGCCGTCGGCCGGTGAGCCCGCGGGCGGGGCCTGGTCGCCGGGGTCGACGAGTTCGACGCGGAGTCCGGCCGGGAGCAGGTCGCGTCCGTCGGCGGGGTGGCCGGCGCGCCGGACGGGCTCGCTGTCGGCCTCGGCGCGCACCCGGACGTCCACGGCGTCCGAGTCGCCGACCCACAGCGGGGCGGTGGCCCCGCGCACCCGGCCCGAGCGGGCCTCGGCCGTGCCGGGGTCGGCGCCGTGGTCGGCGTTGTGGGTCTCGACGTCCTGCCAGCCGGACCAGGCGCCGGTGACGGCGGACCGGGTGCGGACCTGGACCTGCCCGCGCAGTTCGGTTCCGGGGTTGTCCCAGATAACGCCGACGAGGGAGAAGTGCCCCACGTCGGTGCGGTACAGGCCCTGTTCGGGCGCCCGGCCGAGGGTGCGCTCACGGGTGCGGGGGACGAGGGGCAGGGAGCGGGTGCTGCCGGAGAGGGCCGCCGCGGGCCGGCCGGTGGTCGTGGTGGTCCGCTCCGCCGGTACGGCGGCTGCGGACGGCACGGTCAGCGCGGCCGGCGAGAGGGTGAGGGCCGCCGCGCAGGTGACGCCGATCGAGGAAGTCAGGAATCCACGCATGCCCCTGATCTTGAACATAGTCAGACATATCTGTCCATACGGCTTCTGATGGCCCGTCGGGAGCGGTTGCGCCGAACCGGTGGGGCCGCCGGGCGGTGCGGGCGGCGGGCGCGGCGTACGCTTGCGCGGGTGAACGCCACCGATCGCACCCCCGCCGACCTGCTGCGTTCCGCGCTCGCCGCGGATCCCGGACGCCCCCTGGTGACCTTCTACGACGACGCCACGGGCGAACGCGTCGAACTGTCCGTCGCCACCTTCGCCAATTGGGTGGCCAAGACGGCGAACCTGCTCCAGTCCGACCTGAACGCGGAGCCGGGCGACCGGGTGGCCCTGCTGCTGCCCGCGCACTGGCAGACGGCGGTGTGGCTGCTGGCCTGTTCGTCGGTGGGGGTGGTCGCGGACGTGGCCGGGAACCCGGCGGCGGCGGACGTCGTCGTCAGCGGTCCGGACACCCTGGAGGCGGCCCGGGCCTGCCGGGGCGAGCGGGTGGCCCTCGCGCTGCGGCCGCTCGGCGGGCGGTTCCCGAAGCCGCCGGAGGGCTTCGCCGACTACGCCGTGGAGGTGCCGAGCCAGGGGGACCGGTTCGCGCCGTTCTCGCCCGTGGACCCGGACGAACCCGCGCTGATCGTGGCCGGGGCGGAGCTGAGCGGGGCCGAGGTGGTGGAGCGGGCGCTCGGGGACGCGGCGGGGCTGGACCTGACCGGGCCCGGTTCGCGGCTGCTGTCCGGGCTGGGGTACGACACGTGGGACGGGCTGAGCGCGGGGCTGTACGCGCCGCTGGCCGTCGGCGGGTCGGTGGTCCTGTGCCGCAACCTGGGCGAGCTGGGCGAGGAAGGGATCGCCAAGCGGATCGAGAGCGAGCGGGTCACCGCCTCGGCGCGGTGAGGCCGGCGGACGCCCGCGGCCGCGCGGGGGCCTGCCGCACGGCCTCCCGCGCCCCGGCGGGACACGTCCGTCCGCTCACCCGTTCGCAGTAGTTGCCACCGCCCCCGGCCGCCGCCGCGGGCACTGTGGAGTGGTGACCGACGTCGTAGGGGCATCCGCCACCGGGGACGGGCTCGCCCGGCGGCGCCTGCGCTGGACACGGGGTACGGCGCTCGGGACCGGCGTCCTGCCGGCCGCGGCGCTCGGCGGCGGCTGGGCCCTGTACGCCGCGCTCAGCCGCAACATCACCGCCGACGAGGCGGCCGCCGCCGAACTCGCCCGCTACGAGCGGGAGCGGCCCGCCGCGCTGGTGCGGGGCGCGCAGAACATCCTGGTCATCGGGTCGGACAGCCGCGCCGGGGACGGCAACCGCCGCTACGGCAAGGACACCGGCACCGCGCGGTCCGACACCACGATCCTGCTGCGCCCGGCCGCCGACCGGCGCAGCGCCACCGCCGTCTCGCTGCCCCGGGACCTGATGGTGCACGTGCCCGGGTGCCGGCGCGGTGACGGGAGCCGCGGCGAGCCGTCGTTCACGCCGCTCGGCACGGCCTTCGCGGTGGGGGGTTCGGCCTGCACCATCCCTACCGTCGAGAAGCTCACGGACATCCGGATCGACCACCATGCCGTCGTCGACTTCGACGGGTTCAAGAACATGGTCGACGCCGTGGACGGGGTGCGGGTGTGCCTGGCGGAGCCCATCGACGACAAGGCGGCCAGGCTGCGGCTGCCGGCCGGGCGGGTCACCCTCGACGGGGAGCGGGCGCTCGGGTACGTGCGGGCGCGCAAGTCGCTCGGGGACGGCAGCGACACCGACCGGATGGACCGGCAGCAGCGGTTCCTGGGGGCGCTCGTCGACAAGGTGCGGGGCACCGGCGTACTGCTGAACCCGGCGAAGCTCTATCCGCTGCTGGACGCGGCGACCTCCTCGCTCACCACCGATCCGGAACTGGCCGGCCTGCGGGGCCTGTACCAACTCGTACGCGGGCTGCGGGACATCCCCACGGAACATGTCCGGTTCCTCACCGTTCCGAGGGAGGTGTACGTGTACGACTCCGATCGTGACCAGCTCGTGGAGGGGAAGGCGGCCGTGCTCTTCGCGCTGCTGCGCGCCGACAGACCCGTGAAGGTCGCCGGGGACAAAGGGAAGAACGTTCCCTCACCCGAGAACTCGCGGGCGCCGACGTTTCGCGGTAACACCGCCGCCGAGGACAGTTGCGCGTAAAGCATGCGCCAAGGCGGCGAACTTGTGTTCCGTACAATGTCAGTTAAATGAGAGGGATTGCCCGCTTGTAGGGAGAGGGAATTTGTCACCGGCGTCACTTGACGCCGAACCGGCCGGATAGTGTGAGCGCTCCGGTGCACCCGGCCACGAGGTCTGTCCTGGGGCCGCGCACTGCGAAACGTGACCGAGCGCCTTGATGGGGGGAAGGCGCCGCGTGGCCCCGACGGAGGATTCGGACAACCGTGGACGCGCAAGGCCGTGGGCGGGCGGACAACATCGATCCCGCAGACCAGTGGGTGCTCAATCCGAACACCGGTGAATACGAACTGCGACTGACTCCTTCCGCACCGCGATCGCAGCAGCAGGCGCCGCCGCAGTCGCAGTCGGCGGTTCCCGGACCCCGCAGACCGACGTCCGCCCGCGCCGCCGGGAGCGCCGCGCGGGAGACGGCGAGCGGCGAGGTGCCGGGGCAGCGCAGGCGCCGGAGCGAGCCCGAGCAGCCGCCCGGGCGCCGCTCGCGGCGGCCGGTGAAGCAGAAGTCGAAGGGCAAGAAGATCCTGCTGTGGACCGGCGGGGCGATGGCCTTCGTGCTCGTCGCCGCGTCGGCCGCGGGCTATCTGTACATCAAGCACCTCAACGACAACATCACGTCCGTCTCCGACGACGGCGCGAGCACCGGTGGGTTCAGCAAGGACAAGGCGATCAACCTGCTGATCATCGGCACCGACAAGCGCACCGGCAAGGGCAACGAGGGCTACGGCGACACCGGCAGCGTCGGGCACGCCGACACCAACATCCTGCTGCACATCTCCAAGGACCGCTCCAACGCGACCGCGCTCAGCATCCCGCGCGACCTGATCGTGGACGTCCCGGACTGCCCGACGGAGCAGTCCGACGGCAGCACGAAGGTCATCGCGGGCTCGACCGACGTCCGCTTCAACACCAGCCTCGGCCAGGACGGCCGTACGCCCAGCTGCACCGTGCGCACGGTGACCGAGCTGACCGGGATCACCCCGGACAACTTCATGGTCGCCGACTTCAACGCGGTCAAGACGCTGACCGACGCGGTCGGCGGGGTCGAGGTGTGCCTCGCCAAGGACATCGACGACTCCGACTCGCACCTGAAGCTGTCCAAGGGCACCCACAACATCTCCGGCGAGACCGCGCTGGCGTTCGTCCGCACCCGGCACTCGGTCGGCTTCGGCGGCGACCTGAGCCGGATCCAGCTCCAGCAGCAGTTCCTGAGCGCCCTGATGCGCAAGCTCAGCTCCAACTCGACGCTGACCAGCCCGACGAAGCTGCTGAAGCTGGCCGAGGTCGGCACCAAGGCGCTCACCGTCGACTCCCAGCTGGACAGCATCTACAAGCTGAAGGACCTGGGTCTGGAGCTCGGCAAGCTCAACCCGAAGAACCTGACCTTCACCACCGTCCCGGTGCTGGACAACCCGGCGGAGAAGGTGAAGGCGACCGTCGTCCTCAACGAGTCGAAGGCCCCCGCCGTCTTCCAGGCGATCAAGGGGGACGTCTCCTTCACCGCCATCAAGAAGAAGAAGGCGAAGGCCAGCAAGGACGCGGCGGCCGCGCGTCTGGAGGGCACCAAGGCGGCGGCCTCCGAGGTGCGGGTGCGGATCCTCAACGGCGGCGCCGCGGCGGGCAGCGCCCAGGAGACGCTGAGCTGGCTGCAGAACGACGAGGGCGTCCTCAAGTCGGAGAACGCAGGCAACGCGCCCGCCGAACTCAGCAAGACCACCCTGGAGTACGCCCCGGACCAGGCCGCCCAGGCCCGCCGGCTGGCGGCGATCATGGGGCTGTCGGGTTCGGCGCTGAAGCCGGGCAAGAGCGTCACCAACTCGCAGGGACTGCCCGCGATGACCCTGACCCTGGGCAAGGACTTCCAGGGGGCGGGGGTCTCCCTCACCACTCCGACAAAGGCGCCGGAAGTGGACAGCAAGACCACGGCGGACAAGGTGACGTGCGCCAAGTAGTGACGAACGGGCGCCCGGTGGCACGCAGTTGTCGCCGGGTGACACCAAGTAGCACCGAATAAGCAGGTAACCCTCTGGGTCCGTCATGCGTCTAACCGGGCGCGGGGCGGACCCGTGTGGTCCGTGGGGCGTCCGACGGGGGGCGCGACGGCGGGCTCGTGTGCGCAGGGCGCAGGGTGGGGAGGGCGGGAAGTTGACGCAGAGCGATGTGCGAGGGGAGGTGCCCGCGGCCGGGGACACGGAGTCCCCGGAGCCGAAGGCACCGCGGACGCCGGGCGGTTCCGGCACGGGGGGTCGCGGGCCCGGGGCGGACAGCGGCCGGCGGGGGCGCGGCCGGCGCGCGCTGCGGTGGTCGGCGGCCACGCTGGCGGTGGTGGTCCTCGCCACGGCCGGCGCCGGTTACCTCTACTACCGGCACCTGAACGGCAACATCCACAAGGGCCAGCGCAGCAGCGGCGACTCCAAGGCCCGCAAGGCGACGCCGAACTCGGCCGGACAGACGCCGATGAACATCCTGCTGATCGGCTCCGACAGCCGCAACTCCGCCGAGAACGTGAAGCTCGGCGGCAGCAGGGACAACGCCGGCAACCCGCCGCTCGGCGACGTGCAGATGCTGATCCACCTGTCGGCGGACCGCAAGAGCGCGGCGATGGTGAGCATCCCCCGGGACACCCGCGTCGACATTCCCCAGTGCACGGACCCGGACACCGGCAAGGTGTACCCGGCGACCAACGCCATCATCAACGAGTCGCTGGCCCGCGGCGGCGCCGGCTGCACGCTGGCCACCTGGGAGAACCTCACCGGCGTCTACATCGACCACTGGATGACGATCGACTTCGCCGGCGTGGTGAAGATGGCGGACGCCATCGGCGGGGTCGAGGTGTGCGTCAAGCAGAACGTGTGGGACCACCCGACGGCGGCGGTGCCCGGCGGCTCCGGGCTGAAGCTGAAGGCCGGCACCACGAAGGTCAAGGGCAAGCAGGCCCTCCAGTGGCTGCGCACCCGGCACGCCTGGGGCAGCGACCTGATGCGCGCCCGCGCCCAGCACATGTACCTCAACTCGATGATCCGTACGCTCAAGGGGCAGAACGTCTTCACCGACACCGCGCGGCTGACGGACCTGGCCGAGGCGGCCACCAAGTCGCTGTCGGTGTCCGAGGAGATCGGCACCGTCAACAAGCTGTACGACCTCGCCATGGAGCTCAAGTCGGTGCCGACCGACCGCATCACCAGCGTGACGATGCCGAACGTCCCGGACCCGCAGAACTCCAACCATGTCGTCCCGGACGGCACCGACGCCGACAAGATGTGGCGGATGCTCCGCGACGACGTGGCGTTCGACAAGAACGGCGGCGCCGAGGAGGACGGGAAGAAGGCCACGGCGAGCGCGGAGCCGACCGAGGCCGCCTCCGTCTCCGCCGACCGGCTCGGGGTGCTGGTGCGCAACGCCACCGGGACCGCCACCGAGGCACCGGTCTCCGGCCGGGCCCGGGCGCTGGCCCGGCAGCTGACCGCCAAGGGCTACGCACGGGCCGCGGCGGACACCTCGTCGGCCGCGCAGTCCGTGGAGAAGACGGTCGTGCAGTACCCGAGCGCGGACCTGCGGGGCGACGCCCAGGCGGTCGCCGACTCGGTCGGCATCCCGACCGGCCAGGTGAAGCAGACCACCGACGTGTCCGGGGTCACACTGCTCGTCGGCGCCGACTGGCGGGACGGGACGACGTACCCGAAGCAGTCCGCGCCCAAGGCCGGTGACCTGCCCTCCAACGCCGACGCGATCAACGGCTCGGACACCGAGCAGTGCATGGACGTCTACGCGCCCTATCGCTGGTGAGCGTGGCCGGCGTGCCCATACAGGGTCATTACAGGCCGCACGGCCCTTCACCCACAGGTCCGCACAGGTAGGCACAGCCAACTCCTAAAAGGCTGCATGACACTGCCGCCGTGCTCAGGTGCCCGGGAGCCCCGGGCGTGGTGGCAGGTGCGAGCGGGAGGGCGGGCGACGTGGTGCACAGCGGTGTGCGGGGGGAGGTGTCCGACGTGTCCGTGGTCGAGGACACGATGTCCCTCACCCCCCAGGCGGGTGGCGGGCGGCACGACGGCGGACGGCGCGACGGGGACGCGGACAAGGACCGCAGACGGCGCAGACGCCGGGTGGTCCGCTGGTCGGCCGTGGTCCTGACGCTCGCCCTGGCCGGCACCGCCACCGCCGGGTACCTGTACTACGAGCACCTCAACGGCAACCTCAAGAAGGACACCCTGAACATCGGGGACTCCAAGGACCGGGCCACCGTGTCCAGGGCGAACGCGGCCGGGCAGACCCCGCTGAACATCCTGCTGATCGGCTCCGACGCCCGCGACACCGCCGAGAACCAGAAGCTGGGCGGCGCCAAGGACATCGGCACCGCCGCCCGCGCCGACGTCCAGATGCTGCTGCACGTGTCGGCGGACCGCACCAACATGTCGGTGGTGTCCATGCCCCGCGACACCCTGGTCTCCGTCCCCGAGTGCACCGACGCCAAGACCGGCGAGGTCTACGCGGCCACCACCGGCACGATGACCAACGCCTCCCTGGAACGCGGCGGCCCCGGCTGCACGGTGGCGACCTGGGAGAAGCTCACCGACATCCACATCGACCACTTCATGATGGTCGACTTCTCGGGCGTGGTGTCCATGGCGGACGCGATCGGCGGGGTGCCGGTGTGCGTGGACGCCGACGTCTACTCGCACACCTCCACCGGCCACGGCTCGGGCCTGAAGCTGAGGAAGGGCACCACCGCCGTCCAGGGCAAGCAGGCCCTGCAGTGGCTGCGCACCCGCTACGGCTTCGAGGACGGCAGCGACATCGCCCGTACCAAGGCCCAGCACATGTACATGAACTCGATGGTCCGCCAGCTGCGCTCCGACGCGACCCTCAGCAACCCCGACAAGCTCCTGAAACTCGCCGAGACCGCCACCGAGGCACTCACGGTCGACGACGGCCTCGGCTCGGTCACCAAGCTCTACGACCTGAGCAAGGAGCTGAAGAAGGTCCCCACCGACCGCATCACCATGACGACGATGCCGTGGGTGTACTCCTCGGACGGCAACCGCGTCCTGCCCAAGCCCACCGACGCGGACAAGCTGTGGCGGCTGGTCCGCGAGGACATCGCGCTGGACGGCAAGGACAAGAAGAAGACGGCCACCGCGGCCAAGGTCACCGACAAGGCCGCGGCCGACGACAGGATCGCCGTACAGGTGCAGAACGGCACCCGCAGCGGCGACGAGAGCGCCGTCACCGGACGGGCCGCCGCGGTCACCGGGGTACTGGTCGGCAAGGGCTTCACCAAGGCGGCCGCCGATGCCTCGGCGCTGCTGAGCGAGGACCGGACGCTGGTGCGCTACCCGAGCGCGGACCTGGCGGGCGACGCCCAGCGGGTGGCGAAGGTGCTCGGCATCCCGGGCAGCCAGGTGAAGAAGTCCACGGACGTCTCCGGGGTCACCCTGGTGGTGGGCGCCGACTGGCGCTCGGGCACCGCGTACACCGCCGACGACGACACCACCCCCGCGTCGGCGAGCGCCCTCAACGCCTCGGACACCAAGGCCTGCATGCACGTCGACCCGGACTACACCTGGTAGTCCGGGCCGTACGGCGGCCGGTGCTCGGCCGGGGGTCTCAGCCGGAGGCCGGGCCGAGCACCGCGGGCCGCCGGGACGCGATGACCCGCTTGGCCAGCGACCGGGGGCTGGTCAGGAAGCCGTACCCCCAGGTCATGTGCATGGTGGCGAGGGCGACGGGGATCCGCAGCCGCGCCTTCAGCGGCAGCCCGCGGCCGGCCGGGACGGAGCCCGCCGCTATCGCCGCGAGGTAGCCGCCCGGGACCACGAACGCGAACGGGGTGACCAGGGCGCCGACGACGATCCCGGCCGCGATCGCGCACACCGCCGTCGGCGGGGCGAGGTAGCGCAGGTTGATGGAGCCCTCGTGGTAGCGGGCGACGACGTGCCGCCAGCGGCCGTAGTCCTTGTACTGCTTGGCGAGCGCCTTCACCGAGGGCCTCGGGCGGTACGACACCCTCAGCTCCGGCGAGAACCAGATCAGCCCGCCGGCCTCGCGGATGCGGAAGTTCAGCTCCCAGTCCTGGGCGCGGATGAACTCCTCGTTGTAGCCGCCCTGTTGCTCCAGGGCCTCGCGGCGGAAGACGCCGAGGTAGACGGTCTCGGCGGGACCGGCCGCGCCGCCCGTGTGGAAGGCGGCGTTCCCGACCCCGATCTTCGAGGTCATGGCCGCGGCGACGGCGTGCTCCCAGTCGTTCTCGCCCTCGGCGTGCATGATGCCGCCGACGTTCATCGCGCCGGTCTCCTCCAGGAGCCGTACCGCGGTGGCGATGTAGTTCGGGGAGAGGATGCCGTGGCCGTCGACGCGGACCACGATCGGGTGCCGGGAGGCCTTGATCGCGGCGTTCAGCGCGGCCGGCGTACGGCCGGTCGGGTTCGGGACGGTGTGGACGCGGGAGTCTTCGGCCACGAGCTGGGCGGCGATCTCGTCCGTGCGGTCCGTGGAGGGACCGAGGGCGATGACGACCTCCATCTCGCCGGCGTACTCCTGCGCGAGGATCGCTTGGACGGCCCCGCGCAGATGCCGTTCCTCGTCGAGGACGGGCATGATCACAGAAACTGCGGGGTGCCGCACGTCGGACTTGGCGTTCATAGAGGGCTCACGTTACCGCGAACGGGGGACACGGGTGCGCGCCGCCGGGGCGAAGCGGCGGGCTGAAGGTCGTATCGGCCTACCGTCCTTACGGATCACACGTACGGCCTCGTCCGGAGGTGTCCCTTTGGCCGCCAGCCCGCCCAGGTCCCCCGCCCGGCCCGCCCGGCCGCAGCGGCGACCGCAGCCCACCCGTCAGGCCCCGCGGCCGCCGGTACGACCCACCAGGCCCCGGCGGCCGCGCTGGGCCATGCGGACGGTGACCACGCTCTCGGTGGTGGTGCTGGCGGCGGCCGGGATCGGGCACTCGGTGATGGCCGGCCTGGACGCGGGCATCGCCCGGGTCGACCCCTTCAAGGACATGAAGAACCGTCCCGCCGCGGGCCACGGCATGAACGTGCTGCTGGTCGGCACCGACGGCCGCGACCAGATCACCGAGCGGGAGCGGCGCCGGTACCGGCTGGGCGGGGCGCCCTGCCACTGCACCGACACGATCATGATCGTGCACATCTCGGCGGACCGGGAGCGGGCGACGGTGGTCAGCCTGCCGCGCGACTCCTACGCCGAGGTCCCGCCGCACGTCGACGAGACCACCGGGCAGCGGCACGGCACCCACCCCATCAAGCTGAACGCGGCCTACGCGGAGGGCGGCCCGCAGCTGACCGTCCGCACGGTCGAGGCGATGACCCATCTGAAGATCGACCACTACCTGGAGGTCGACTTCATCTCCTTCATGCGGACCGTCGACGTGCTCGGCGGGGTCCGCATCTGCACCGCGCAGCCCCTGAAGGACTCCTACACCGGCCTGAACCTCTCCCCCGGCGCTCACGACCTGGGCGGCGGCCAGGCGCTCCAGTACGTCCGCTCCCGGCACGTCGACGGCGCGAGCGACCTGGGCCGGATGAAGCGGCAGCAGAGGTTCCTGGCGGCGCTGATCGAGCGGGCGACGTCGAGCGGGGTGCTGCTGAACCCGCTCCGGTTCCGGGACGTGACGCGGGCCGTGCTGGGCTCGGTGCGGGCCGACATGGGCTTCGGCACGGACGAGCTGCTGGACCTCGGCCGGGCGATGCGGAACTTCTCGCCGTCGTCGTCCGAGTTCACCACGGTCCCGATCGGCCAGATGGCGTACGCCGTGAAGGGCATCGGCTCGACGCTGAAGTGGGACCGGGCGAAGGCCGACGCGCTGTTCGGGGCGCTGCGCGAGGACCGTCAGCTGGCGGCACCGGCTTCGGCGTCCGCTTCGGCGTCCGCTTCGGCCTCGGCTTCGGCTTCGGCTTCGGCTTCGGCTTCGGCCGGGCCGCACGGTCCGGCGCCGGTGACCGTGGAGGTGGCGCCGGACCAGATCCGCGTCCAGGTGGAGAACGGCACGGGGACGGCGGGGCTGGCGCGGCGGATGGACGCGGCGCTGACGGGGGCGGGGTTCGCGGCGAACCACCAGCCGGTGACCGCCGCCGCGCACGACGTGCGGCGGACGGTGATCTCCTTCGACCCGCGCTGGGACCGGTCGGCCCGCTCGCTGGCGGCGGCGCTGCCGGGCAGCGAGCTGCGGGCCGTGCCGGGGCTGGGGCAGACGCTGCGGGTGACGGCCGGCGCGGACTTCAGGGGCGAGGTGCGCAAGGTGCGGGCGGAGACGCCCGCGCAGGCGGACGCACCCGTGATGCGGGGCGACGAGACGACCTGCTGAAGGCCGCCGGGTTCCGGGTGCGGGTGCGCGGGGGCTGGTCGCGCAGTTCCCCGTGCCCCTGAAGGGGCGCTCACCGCAGCGGCCTGCCGCCAGGGGCGTGAGGAACGGCACGACCGGCCACGACGGGGCCGCGGCCGCTCCCGGTCCCCTCTCAGTCCCCGTAGCCCTCGGCGATGCGGCGTTCGCGCAGTTCCCTGATCTCGCGGCGGCGGGCCAGCCGGTGGGTGCGGCGGATCTGGGCCTCCTGGTAGCGACGGCGGTCCTTCTCCGTCTCCGGCACCACCGGAGGTACCCGGCGGGGCTTGCCGTCCGCGTCGACCGCCGCGAAGACGAGGTACGCGGAGCCGACCTGGGTGGCGGGGTCGGACTCGTTCCAGCGTTCGGCGAGGACCCTGACCCCGACCTCCATCGAGGTCCGGCCGGTCCAGTTGACCTGGGCCTTCACATGGACCAGGTCGCCGACGCGGACCGGTTCCAGGAACACCATCTCGTCCATGGACGCGGTGACCGCCGGACCGCCCGAGTGGCGCCCGGCCACCGCGCCCGCCGCGTCGTCGACGAGCTTCATGATCACACCGCCGTGCACCGAGCCGAGGAGGTTGGTGTCGTTGTGGGTCATGATGTGGCTGAGGGTGGTCCGGGACGCGGACGTCGGCTTGCCGGGTATGTCGAGTTCCGCCTCACCGGCCTGGTCTGTCATGGCCCCCACCTTATGCCGAAGCGACATTCGCGGAATTTGTGTCGGGTTCGCAACAGCGGTGACCTGATTTTCCGACGACCCTTGTAAGTGGCATGGCCACTGCCTGCACACTGGGGCCCATGAGCGAATGGCCCGAGGGATGGTCGGACGACAACCGCGGCAACCGGTACGGACGCGGTAGCGCGAGCGCGCAGCCTGAGGGCGCCCGCGTGATGCGCCAGGTGCGGCGCGGGGAGCCGTCGGCGCCGCCGTACGGCGGCCCGCAGCAGGGCGGCGGCTACGGCGGGGTGCCGCAGCAGCCGGGGTACGACGGCGGCGGGTACGACGACCGCGGATACGACAACGGCTACAACACCGGCCAGGTCTACGGCGGCCCCGGCGGCGGTGGTCCCGGCGGCGGCCCGCGCCCCGCGCCGAACTGGCGCAAGCGCATCAAGTGGACCGCGATCACGGTCGCGAGCGTGCTGATCGTCACGTCCGTCGCGACCTACTTCTGGGCCGACTCCAAGCTGCACCGGGACGTCGACCTGTCGAAGGTCATCGACCGTCCCGCGGCCGGCGAGGGCACCAACTACCTGATCGTCGGCTCCGACAGCCGCGCGGGCATGTCGGCCGAGGACAAGAAGAAGCTGCACACGGGTTCGGCCGAGGGACAGCGCACGGACTCCATGATGATCCTGCACGTGGGTGACAACGGCGACACGCTGATCTCCCTGCCGCGCGACTCGAACGTCACGATCCCGACGTTCCAGGGCTCCGAGTCCGGGAAGATCAAGGGCCCGCTCGGCACGAACAAGCTGAACGCCGCGTACGCGTACGACGGCCCGACGCTCCTCGTACGCACGATCGAGTACAACACCGGGTTGCGCATAGACCACTACGTGGAGATCGGCTTCGCCGGCTTCGCGAACATCGTGGACGCGGTGGGCGGTGTCACGATCGACATCGACAAGGGCTTCAAGGACAAGTACTCGGGCGCCGACTTCAAGGCCGGCGAGCAGACCCTGAACGGCGAGGAGGCCCTGGCCTTCGTCCGTACCCGGCACGCCTTCGCCACCTCCGACCTCCAGCGCACCAAGAACCAGCAGAAGTTCCTGGCGGCGCTGGCCCACCAGGTGGCCACCCCCTCGACGGTCCTCAACCCGTTCAAGCTCTACCCCACCCTCGGCGCGGGTCTGGACTCCCTCACCGTCGACAAGGACATGAGCCTGTGGGACCTGGCGTCGATGTTCTTCGCGATGAAGAACGTCAACGGCGGCGACGGAACCTCCATGAACATGCCGATCTCCGGCTCCACCGGCGGCAACCTCGTCTGGGACAAGGCCAAGGTGAAGACCCTGGTGGACGAGTTGAAGAACGACCAGAAGGTCACCGTCACCGGCAGCTAGCACCGGCCGCACGCGGTCGTACGCGGTTCAGGGGCGCCCCGGCGGGGTGCCCCTGAACCGTCTCAGGCCGGTGTCACATGGACACGCCGGCCATCGAGCGGCACATCTCGGCGCAGCGGCGACACGCCTCCGCGCAGCGCTTCATCTGCGGGTCGTCCGGCATGGTCATACACGCCTCGGCACACATGGCGCAGGCCTTGGCGCACATCGCGCACATCTCGGCCGACAGCGGCGAGCGCCGCATCATCATGTCGGCGCACATGCGGGTCATCTCGGAGCAGTCCATCAGGGCGCGCATGATCTTCATGTGGGCCTGGCCCGCGTCCATGGACATGCAGGAGCTCATGGTCTCCTCGCACATCGTGTGGGTGGCCATGCACATGTTGACGCACTCCTGCATCTGCTTGGACATGGCGGTCATGGGTCCGGTCTGGGTCATGGCTCCTCCAGCGGAGGGGGAGGGCCCCGGTCGGGCCCCGTTCGCTTTCGTTCCTAAGCCCGACCGGGCGGTAGTGCCATTCGGGACGAACGCGAAGAGGACGCCCCGAAGGACGCCCTCACCCCCGGCCCACCGGTCAGGTCACGGCAGGTTGCGGGCCATGACGATCCGCTGGACCTGGTTCGTGCCTTCATAGATTTGGGTGATTTTGGCGTCGCGCATCATGCGTTCGACCGGGTAGTCGCGGGTGTAGCCGTAGCCGCCGAGGAGTTGGACGGCGTCCGTGGTGACCTCCATGGCGACGTCGGAGGCGAAGCACTTGGCCGCGGCGCCCTGGAAGGTGAGGTCGGCGTCGACGCGCTCGGAGGCGGCCGCGGCCTGGTAGGTGAGGGCGCGGGCCGCGGCGATCTTCATGGCCATGTCGGCGAGCATGAACTGGATGCCCTGGAAGTCGGCGATCGGCTTGCCGAACTGCTTGCGCTCCTGGACGTAGCCCTTGGCGTAGTCGAGGGCGCCCTGGGCGACGCCGAGGGCCTGGGCGGCGATGGTGATGCGGGTGTGGTCGAGGGTCTTCATCGCGGTGGCGAAGCCGGTGCCCTCGTCGCCGATCATGCGGTCGGCGGGGATGCGGACGTTGTCCAGGTAGACCTCGCGGGTCGGCGAGCCCTTGATGCCGAGCTTCTTCTCCGGGGCGCCGAAGGAGACGCCCTCGTCGGCCTTCTCGACGACGAAGGCCGAGATCCCCTTGGTGCGCCTGTCCGGGTCCGTCACGGCCATCACCGTGTAGCAGTCGGAGACGCCCGCGTTGGTGATCCAGCGCTTCACGCCGTTGAGGACGTAGTGGTCGCCGTCGCGGACCGCCTTCGTCTTCATGCCGCCCGCGTCGGAGCCCGCGTCCGGCTCGGAGAGGCAGTACGAGAACATCGCGTCGCCCTTGGCGAGCGGGGTCAGGTACTTCTTCTTGAGATCCTCGCCGCCGGAGAGGATCACCGGGAGCGAGCCCAGCTTGTTCACGGCCGGGATGAGGGAGGAGGAGACGCAGCCGCGGGCCACCTCCTCGATCACGATGACGGTGGCGAGCGCGTCGGCGCCGGCCCCGCCGTACTCCTCGGGTACGTGCACCGCGTGCAGGTCGTTCGCGACGAGCGCGTCCAGCGCCTCCTGCGGGAAGCGGGCCTCCTCGTCCACCGCGGCCGCGTACGGGGCGATCTTCGCCTCGACCAGCGCGCGGACGACGTCCCGGAGCATGTCGTGCTCCTCGGACGGGCGGTACAGGTCGAAGTCAGCCGATCCGGCCAAGGTCCCTCACTCCAGACGCAGTGGTGCTGACGCTAATTACCGTTAAGTAACTCAAAGTTTAGAACGCTGCCCACGGATAGGTGACGTGAGCTTGGTGACAGCGGGAAAGTTGCCCGCGACGGGGCCCGGTTATGCTCGGGCCGCAGCCCGCACCGACGTCCCCCAGCTGGAGCATCCATGAGCCTGAAGATCACCGTGATCGGCACCGGCTACCTCGGCGCCACGCACGCCGCGGCCATGGCCGAGCTGGGCTTCGAGGTGCTCGGTCTCGATGTCGTGCCCGAGAAGATCGCGATACTGGAGCGCGGCGAGACCCCGATGTACGAGCCGGGCCTCGACGAGTTGCTGCGCCGGCACGTGGCCGGGTTCGAGGGCTCCAGCGGGCGGCTGCGCTTCACCACCGACTGGGCCGAGGTCGGCGCCTTCGGCGACGTCCACTTCGTCTGCGTGAACACCCCGCAGAAGCACGGCGAGTACGCCTGCGACATGTCGTACGTCGACTCCGCGATCGCGTCGCTGGCCCCGCACCTCACCGGGCCCGCGCTGGTCGTCGGCAAGTCGACGGTGCCGGTCGGTTCGGCGGAGCGGCTGGCCGCGTACCTCGCGGAGAACGCGCCGGCCGGGGCCGATGCCGAGCTGGCCTGGAACCCGGAGTTCCTGCGCGAGGGCTTCGCCGTCCAGGACACGCTGCACCCCGACCGGGTCGTGGTCGGCGTGCGCAGCGAGCGGGCCGAGAAGCTGCTGCGCGAGGTGTACGCGACGCCGCTGGGCGAGGGTACGCCGTTCGTGGTGACCGACTTCCCGACCGCCGAGCTGGTGAAGACCTCGGCGAACTCCTTCCTCGCCACGAAGATCTCCTTCATCAACGCGATGGCGGAGGTGTGCGAGGCCGCGGGCGGTGACGTGGTCGCGCTGGCGGAGGCGATCGGGTACGACGACCGGATCGGGAAGAAGTTCCTGCGGGCCGGGATCGGGTTCGGCGGCGGCTGCCTGCCGAAGGACATCCGCGCGTTCATGGCGCGGGCCGGTGAGCTCGGCGCCGACCAGGCGCTGACCTTCCTGCGCGAGATCGACTCCATCAACATGCGGCGCCGGGGCCAGATGGTCGAGATGGCCCGGGAGGCGCTGGGCGGGGGGTCGTTCCTCGGGAAGCGGGTCGCGGTGCTCGGCGCGACGTTCAAGCCGGACTCGGACGACGTCCGGGACTCGCCGGCGCTGAACGTCGCCGGGCAGATCCACCTCCAGGGCGGCCAGGTGACGGTGTACGACCCGAAGGGGATGGAGAACGCCCGGCGGCTGTTCCCGACGCTCGGCTACGCCGCCGGTGCCGAGGAGTGCGTGCGGGGGGCCGACGTGGTGCTGCACCTGACCGAGTGGCGGGAGTTCAGGGAGCTGGACCCGGCGGTTCTCGGCGAGGCCGCCGCGGCGAAGGTGATCCTCGACGGGCGCAACGCGCTGGACCCCGAGGCCTGGCGGCGGGCGGGATGGACGTACCGCGCGATGGGGCGGCCGACCGCCTAGGACACGTCACGGCGGGACCGCGTCGCGGCAGGACCGTGTCACGGGCGACACCGGTTCGGCCGAGGCTCAGTCGGCCGAACCGGTGTCTTGCTGCATTCTGCACCACCGGGCACAGGCGTGGCCGGTGAACGGACTGTGCGTTACCCCTCCTTGGCCCGGTAGCGGCGCATCTTCGCGCGCGCCCCGCACACCTGCATCGAGCACCAGCGGCCGCGGCCGGCGGGGCTGCGGTCGTAGTACGCCCAGTGGCAGGCGTCGGACTCGCAGGCCTTGAGGCGGGTCCACGTGCCCTCGACCAGCGCGGCGGCGACGGCCTCGGCGACCCGGGAGAGGAGCGGGGCCGGGTCGGCGGGGGCGAGGGTCGCCGAGCCGTCCACGGGGTCCACGGCGAGGCGCAGGGGGGCGTTCGCCAGCAGTTCCCCCAGCGGGGTCACCGCGCGGTGCGGGGGGTGGCCGGCGTGCGCGAGGAGGGTGGCGCGCAGGGACTCGCGCAGGGTGCGGGCGAGTGGGAGTCCGGCCTCGGTGACGCCGAAGCGGGCCCGGCCGTCCGCCGTGTCGAGCGCGTCGGCGCCCGACTCGAGGTCCAGCGTGTTCACCAGGGCCTCGACCAGGGCCAGGCCGCCCGGTGCGGGCGATCTCTCACTCATCCCTGCAAGTTACCTCCCGAATTCGGTTGCGGCGTTACCCGCACTGGGGGAGCATGCGGTAACGGTTACCTGTTACCCGCCTTTAAGGGTAACTTCGGCTTCGAGGAGGAAGTCATGGCTCTCGCCAAGCTCGGTGTCGTCGTCCTGGACTGCCCCGACCCGTCCGCGCTCGCCGGTTTCTACGCCGGGGTGCTGGGCGGCAGCGTCGAGGGCGACGGCGACTGGGTGGACCTGAGGGTGCCCGGCGGACCGGCGCTGGCCTTCCAGCGGGCGCCCGGCTTCGCCGCGCCGGGGTGGCCCGCCCCGGACGACTCGCAGCAGTTCCATCTGGACCTGGTGGTGGAGGACCTGGACACGGCCGAGAAGGGGGTGCTGGAGCTGGGCGCGAAGCCGCTGGACGCGGCGGACCGGGAGCGCGGGTTCCGTGTGTACGCCGATCCGGCGGGGCACCCTTTCTGCCTCTGCGCCGGCTGACCGGGCCGGGGAGAAGGAGGAGTCATGACGTCCGTGGCCCGTCTGCGCAACGTGGTGCTCGACTGTCCCGACCCGCACGCGCTGGCCGTCTTCTACGCGGCCGTGGCCGGCGGCACCCTGGTGGCCGAGGAGGACGACTGGGTCGTGCTGCGGCTGCCGGACGGGCTGCGGCTCGGCTTCCAGCGGGCGCAGGGGTACACCCCGCCCCAGTGGCCGCGGGCCGACCGCGACGGCCAGCAGTTCCACCTGGACTTCGACGCAGGGCCGGCCTGGGAGGACGTCGACGCAGCGGAGGAGAAGGTGCTCGCCCTGGGCGCACGGCTGCTCCGCCGCGAGGAGGACCCGCTGGCGGAGGACTTCCGCGTCTTCGCCGACCCGGCCGGCCACCCCTTCTGCCTCTGCCGCATCATCTGACCGCCCGACCACCGGGCGCCCGGGTTGCGAGTGACCACGGCGGGACCGGCCGGGGCAGGGGGGGCGGCCCTGGGCGGGCGGCTCCTGGACGGCCGGATCCCGGACGGCCGGATCCCGGGTTCGACGAGTGGAGGCGACGGATCCCGGGGGTAGGCCCCGGACGGCCGGATCCCGGGCGGCCGGATCTCAGGCAGCCGGATCCCGGGTGGTCAGGTTTCCGGGGCTGGGGGGCGGGGTTGGCTGGGGTCTCCGCGGTGTTGGGAGGCTCGGGCGGTGAAGTCGGCGGTGCGGAGGACTCGCTGGACGTTCTCCCAGGTCAGCAGGGACAGCTCGGTCTCCGACCAGCCGCGGCGGAGCAGCTCGGCGATCAGGTGGGGATAGCGGGAGGCGTCGGCGAGGTCGCGGGGGTGGACGGCACCGGAGTCGTACGTGCCGGACAGGGCGACGCACTCCGGGCCCGCGACCACGCGCACATGGTCCAGGTGGTCGGCCACGTCCTGGACGGTCGGGCCGGTCTGCTCGGCGGTCAGCGGCACCATGCACAGCCCCCGCTGCTCCCCCAGCCGCGCGAGCAGCCGGTCGGGGAGGTTGGCGGGGTGCGGGCGCACCGCCGCCGCCGCGGAGCGGGTGCACAGGACCGGTGTCTTGGACAGGGCGGTCACCCGGGCCAGGGCGGTCTCCGGGGCGCCGGAGAGGTCGGCGAGGACCCCGAGCCTGTTCATCTCGCGGACCACCTCCTCGCCGAACCGGGTCAGCCCCGCCTCCCCCGCCCAGGCGGCGCCCGCCAGGGAGAGCACACGCAGGCCGAGGGAGTGCAGGACGCGCAGGATGCCGAGGGAGTCGTCGATGGCGGCGGCGGGCGCGGGGCCGAGCACCACGGCGACCCGGCCGCAGTGCCGGGCGTCGATGACCTGCCCGGCGTGGCGCACCAGCCGCAGCCCCTCCGGATGCCTCTCGACCACCCGGCGGGCCAGGTCCAGCTGTTCCAGGGTGGTCCCCACGGCCCGGCCCGGCCGCTCCTCCTCCGGCGGCTGCAACGACCAGAACAGCGCCCCCACATGCCCCTCGCGCAGCCGGGGCACGTCGGTGTCCACGGCCGCCTCGCCCAGTTCCAGGTCGTACCAGGGCAGCGGTCCCAGCGCCCGCGGCAGCCCGCTGTAGCCGTCGGCGACGGGGTGCGCGGCCAGCAGGGCGTGCGCCCGCCTCAGGAGCTCGGTCTCGGACTCCGGCGGGAACGGGTCGTCAGGGAGACCGCCGACCTCGGTCGTGGCGGGGATGTCGTCCTGGAGGTCGGCCATGGCGGCTCCGTACGTCGTCGCGAGCTACGTCGAAAAGCGGCTGTAGCCCACCGTCGCACGCCTGGCCTGGGGGTTCCTGGTGGACGGGGCGTTCGGGGGTACCGCGCCCGAACGCCCCGGCCGGCCCCGCCGGAACCCGAACGCCCCGGCCTGCTCCGCCGGAAGGATCAGGCCCCGGCGCCGTCGAGGGACTCGATCGTCGCGTTCGCCGGACCCCGTTCGCTCTGCTGGGCGCGCGCCACGTCCTCCGCCGCGCCGAGCACCCGGACCGCGTTCTGCCAGGTCAGCTTGGCCAGGTCGGTGCGGGACCAGCCGCGGTCGAGGAGTTCGGCGATCAGGTTGGGGTAACCGGAGACGTCGTTCAGGCCGTCCGGGGTGAAGGCCGTGCCGTCGTAGTCGCCGCCGATGCCGACGTGGTCGATGCCGGCGGCCTCGCGCATGTGGTCGAGGTGGTCGGCGACCGTGGCGGTGGTGGCGACCGGGCGGGGGTGGCTCTCCTCGAAGGCGCGGTGGATCTTCATCGCGTCCTCGGTCGTGTCGAGGTGGTGGAAGCCGTGGGCGCGCATGTTGTCGTCGGCCGCCGCCGTCCAGTCGACCGCCGCCTGGAGCACGAACTTCGGCACGAACGTCACCATCGCCATGCCGCCGTTGGCTGAGAGGCGTTCGAGGACGTCGTCCGGGACGTTGCGCGGGTGGTCGCAGACGGCCCGGGCGGAGGAGTGGGAGAAGATCACCGGGGCGGCGGTCGTGTCCAGCGCGGCGCGCATCGTCGTCGCGGCCACGTGGGAGAGGTCGACCAGCATGCCCAGGCGGTTCATCTCGCGCACGACCTCGCGGCCGAACGCGGACAGGCCGCCGACGTTCGGCTCGTCGGTCGCCGAGTCCGCCCAGTCGTTGTTGTCGTTGTGGGTGAGCGTCATGTAGCGCACGCCCAGCTCGTACAGGCCGCGCAGGGTGCCCAGCGAGTTGTCGATCGAGTGACCGCCCTCCGCGCCCATCAGGGAGGCGATACGGCCCTCGGCGCGGGCCGCCTCCATGTCGGCGGCGGTCAGCGCGGCCCTCAGGTCGGCCGGGTAGCGGGCGATCAGCTGCCGTACGCAGTCGATCTGTTCGAGGGTCGCCGTGACCGCGCCCGGCAGGTCCGAGCGCACGTACACCGACCAGTACTGCGCGCCGACCCCGCCCTCGCGCAGGCGGGGCAGGTCGGTGTGCAGATGGGCGTTCTGGCCGGTGGCGATGTCTCGGGCGTCGAGGTCGTAGCGGACCTGCTCGCGCAGGGCGTACGGCAGGTCGTTGTGCCCGTCCACGACCGGGAACTCGCGCAGCAGGGATCGGGCTTCGTCGAGAGACGTCATTGCGTATTGCTTCCCGGTGTCCTACTTGCCGAAGCCGAAGCCGTTCGAGCCCTCGACCTTGGACCGCAGGCGCTTGCCCTTCTCGGTCGCCTGGTCGTTCAGGTCCTGCTGGAAGTCGCGCATCCGCTGGAGGAGTTCCTCGTCGTGCGCGGCGAGGATGCGGGCGGCCAGCAGACCGGCGTTGCGGGCGCCGGCGACCGAGACCGTGGCGACCGGGACACCGGCCGGCATCTGCACGATCGAGAGCAGGGAGTCCATGCCGTCGAGGTACTTGAGCGGGACGGGTACGCCGATGACCGGGAGCGGTGTCACGGAGGCGAGCATGCCCGGGAGGTGGGCCGCTCCCCCGGCACCCGCGATGATCACCTTCAGGCCGCGCTCGGCGGCCTGCTCGCCGTACGCCACCATCTCGCGCGGCATGCGGTGCGCGGAGACGACGTCGACCTCGTAGGCGATCTCGAACTCGTCGAGGGCCTGGGCGGCGGCCTCCATGACGGACCAGTCGGAGTCCGAACCCATGACGATGCCAACAACGGGGCTCATTCGGTGATCGTGCCTCTCAGGTAGCCGGCAGCGTGACGTGCGCGCTCGAGAACGTCGTCCAGGTCGTCGCCGTAGGTGTTGACGTGGCCGACCTTGCGGCCGGGCTTCACGTCCTTGCCGTACATGTGGATCTTCAGCTTGGGGTCGCGGGCCATGCAGTGCAGGTACGCGGAGTACATGTCGGGGTAGTCGCCGCCCAGGACGTTGACCATGACCGTCCACCGGGCGCGCGGGCGCGGGTCGCCGAGGGGCAGGTCGAGGACCGCCCGGACGTGGTTGGCGAACTGCGAGGTGATCGCGCCGTCCTGGGTCCAGTGCCCGGAGTTGTGCGGGCGCATCGCCAGCTCGTTGACGAGGATGCGGCCGTCGCGGGTCTGGAACAGCTCGACGGCCAGGTGGCCGACGACGCCCAGTTCCTTGGCGATCCGCAGGGCCATCTCCTCGGCCTGGAGGGCGAGCTCCTCGTCGAGGTCGGGGGCGGGCGCAAGGACGGTGTCGCAGACGCCGTTCACCTGCCGGGACTCGACCACCGGGTAGGCGACGGCCTGGCCGTGCGGGGAGCGCACGACGTTGGCGGCGAGCTCGCGGACGTAGTCGACCTTCTCCTCCGCGAGGACCGGCACACCGGCCCGGAAGGGGTCGGCGGCCTCCTCGGCGGTCTCGACCACCCACACGCCCTTGCCGTCGTAGCCGCCGCGCACGGTCTTCAGGACGACGGGGAAGCCGTCGCCCTCGGCCGCGAACCGGACCACGTCCTCCGGGTCGGCCACGATCCGGTGCCGTGGGCACGGCACGCCGATCGCGGTGAGCTTCGCCCGCATCACGCCCTTGTCCTGGGCGTGCACCAGCGCGTCGGGGCCGGGGCGGACGGGGATGCCGTCCGCCTCCAGGGCCCGCAGATGCTCGGTGGGGACATGCTCGTGATCGAAGGTGATCACGTCGCAGCCGCGCGCGAACTCACGCAGCGTGTCCAGGTCGCGGTAGTCGCCGACGACGACATCGCTCACCACCTGGGCCGCGGAATCCTGAGGAGTGTCACTGAGGAGCTTGAACCTGATGCCCAGCGGGATGCCCGCCTCGTGCGTCATACGCGCGAGCTGACCCCCGCCGACCATGCCGACTACCGGGAACGTCACACCCCCAGGGTATCGGCCACGCGGAGGTGGCCGGTTTCCGAGCCCGCGGCAAGGAGTCCCGTCTTCCGGTTCGCCGTCTCTTGCCCCGCTTTTCCGGTGTTCTTTCCAAGCCTTTCCCGACCTGTGTCGTCATCCACAGGCAGGGGACATCCCGGGTCGTTAGCATGGCTGGGTCGCCCATACCTACGGACGGGAGCCCGCACAACCATGGAACGTGGTTCCTCGGGGCTGCAACGGCTCGTACGCGAGGCCGCCAAGTTCGGCGCCGTCGGCGGTGCCGGGATTCTCGTCAATCTCGGTGTCTTCAACCTGGTCCGGCACGTCACCGAGCTGCCGGTCGTGCGGGCGAGCGTCATAGCGACGGTCGTCGCCATCGTCTTCAACTACCTCGGTTTCCGCTACTGGACGTACCGGGACCGGGACAAGGGCGGCCGGACCAAGGAACTGACCCTGTTCCTGCTGTTCAGCGCGGTCGGCCTGGTGATCGAGAACGGCCTGCTGTACCTGGCGACCTACGGCTTCGGCTGGGACAGCCCGCTGCAGAGCAACGTCTTCAAGTTCGTCGGGATCGGCGTGGCGACGCTGTTCCGCTTCTGGTCGTACCGCACCTGGGTCTTCAAGGCGCTGCCCGCCCGTGAGGCGGTCGCGGGCGCCGAGGCCATCCTGGAGCGGGCCGCCGACACCGAGAAGCCCCGGCAGCGGGTCCGCTAGCCCGGCGGGTCCGCGGGCCGCGCCGGGCTAGCGGACCGTGGGACGGTCCTCGTCCTGCTTGTGCTGGGGCGGGGTCCGGGACAGGAAGAGGCCGAACACCGGCGGCTGGGCCTGGAGCAGCTCCAGCCGGCCGCCGTCGGCCTCGGCGAGGTCGCGGGCGACGGCCAGCCCGATCCCGGTGGAGTTGCGGCCGCTGATGGTCCGCTCGAAGATCCGGTTGCCGAGGTCGGCCGGGACCCCGCTGCCCTCGTCGGTCACCTCGATGACGGCCTGGTTGCCGGTCACCCTGGTCCGCAGGGCGACCGTGCCGCCCCCGTGCATCAGCGAGTTCTCGATCAGCGCGGCCAGCACCTGCGCCACCGCGCCCGGGGTGCCCACCGCCCGCAGATGGCGCTTGCCCGAGCTGACGATCGCCCGCCCCGAGCTGCGGTAGGCGGGCCGCCATTCGGCGAGCTGCTGCTGGATGACCTCGTCCAGGTCGAAGGAGACGGCGGAGCCGGTGCGCGGGTCGCGGGAGTTCGTCAGCAGCCGCTCGACGACGTCCGTCAACCGCTCCACCTGCGTCAGCGCCACGTTCGCCTCCTCCTTCACGATGTCCGGGTCATCCGTGAGGGTGATCTCCTCCAGGCGCATGGACAGCGCGGTCAGCGGCGTGCGCAGCTGGTGGGAGGCGTCGGCGGCCAGCCGCCGTTCGGCGGTCAGCATCCGCCCGATCCGCTCGGCGGAGGAGTCCAGCACATCGGCGACCCGGTCCAGCTCAGGGACGCCGTACCGCTTGTGCCGGGGGCGCGGGTCGCCGGACCCGAGCCGCTCGGCGGTCTCCGCGAGGTCGGTCAGCGGGGAGGCGAGCCGGTTGGCCTGCCGGATGGCCAGCAGGACGGCGGCGATCACCGCGAGCAGCGCGACGGCCCCGATGATCAGCAGCGTACGGCCGACCTCCCGGGTCACCGTGGAGCGCGGCTCCTGGACGGTGACCGTCTCGCCCTCCTCGCCGTCGGCCGTGTAGTGGATGACGTCGCCCTCGGGCTTCACCCCGAGCTCGATCGGCGCCTTGCCCGGGATCCGGATGACGGCGTACTGCTCCTTGCCGACCTGGCTGCGCAGTATCCCGGCGGTGATGTCCTCGTCCCCGAGGATCCGGCTGTCGACGATGCTCGCGAGCCTGAGGGCCTCGGAGTCGACGCGTTCCTGGGCGCTGTTGCTGATGGTCCGGCTCTCGACGATCACGAGCGAGACACCGAACACGGCGATGACGACGAGAACGACGGCCAGAGTGGACTGAATGAGCCGACGCCGCACTTCAGCGCCCCTTCAGAGTCGCGGGGAACTGCGCGGCCGGCCACGCACAACGGCCGGTCGCGCTCTCAGCGGTACCACCCACGGCGAATCGCACTCAGCTCTTCTCGAACCGGAACCCGACACCACGCACGGTAGCGATGTACCGGGGATTCGCCGCGTCGTCGCCGAGCTTCTTGCGCAGCCACGAGATGTGCATGTCGAGGGTCTTGGTCGACGACCACCAGGTCGTGTCCCAGACCTCCCGCATCAGCTGGTCCCGGGTCACCACCCGGCCGGCGTCCCGCACCAGCACCCGCAGCAGGTCGAACTCCTTCGCCGTGAGCTGGAGTTCCTCGTCGCCCATCCAGGCCCGGTGCGACTCGACGTCGATCCGCACCCCGTGCGTGGCCGGCGGCTGCGCCGGCTCCGCGGCGCCGCGCCGCAGCAGCGCCCGTACCCGGGCGAGCAGTTCGGCGAGCCGGAACGGCTTGGTGACGTAGTCGTCGGCGCCTGCGTCCAGACCGACGACGGTGTCCACCTCGTCGGCGCGCGCGGTCAGGATGAGGATCGGCACGGCATGGCCCTCGGCACGCAGCCGGCGGGCCACCTCCAGACCGTCCATGCCGGGCAGTCCGAGATCGAGCACGACCAGATCGACGCCGCCCTGCATTCCGGCGTCGAGCGCGGTGGGTCCGTCCTCGCGCACCTCGACCTCGTAGCCTTCCCGGCGCAGTGCGCGGGCCAGCGGCTCCGAGATGGACGCGTCGTCCTCGGCGAGCAGTACACGGGTCATGAGGTGATGGTAGTCCGCTCACGCGCAGTGCAGGAGTGTGATCGGCGGTAGGGATTCTTACCTTGGGGCACAGTGGTACGAACCCGTGGGCGCCGGGTGGGACCGTGGCGGGGACCTTCGAAACCGGGTGCCGGGTTCCGGTGACACCTGTGATCCCTGTCTCAAGTCCTTCCATATCCGGCACTGTCCTGACGTACAGTGATGTGAACGCCTGTAGTGCACCCGGGGACCTTTGGTGGGCATCTTGACACTGAAGGTCTCTTTTGTGTGCGGGCCGGCCCTCGCCGGCCTCGAAAGGAATGACCTCTGGCCGGGCTCCGGACGCGACACAGCGTCACGGGGCGTGGATCCCGGTGGTCGCCGTCCACCGCTCCGCGACCCGGAGCGGACTCCCCGTGGGCGTGGGGCGGACGAGCCGACCCGCCGGTGCCGGCCGATCCCCCCACGGGCGCGCCAAGCCCCACCGCGCGCTCCGACCAGCAAGGAACGACCATGGCGTCCAGCCTGACGAAGGACTCGGTCCGACCGGGCACCCCCGGTTCCGAGAAGACCTTCTTCGGCCACCCCCGCGGACTGGCCACCCTCTTCATGACCGAGATGTGGGAGCGCTTCTCCTACTACGGCATGAAGGCCCTGCTCCCGCTGTACCTGGTCGCCCCCGGCGGCCTGCACATGAGCGCGGCCTCGGCGACGGCGATCTACTCGGTGTACCTGTCGCTCGTGTACCTGCTCGCCCTGCCCGGCGGCTGGTTCGCCGACCGTGTCCTCGGTCCCCGCAGGACGGTCGCCGTCGCGGGCGCGGTCATCATGCTCGGCCACCTGACGCTGGCGCTGCCCGGCTCCGGTACGTTCTTCGCCGGCCTCGGCCTGGTCGCCATAGGCTCCGGCCTGCTGAAGGCCAACATCTCCACGATGGTCGGTCACCTGTACGACGGCCCGGACGACCCGCGCCGGGACGGTGGCTTCACGCTCTTCTACATCGGCATCAACCTGGGTGCCTTCGTCGCGCCGCTGGTCATCGGCACGGTCGGCGAGAACTACAACTGGCACCTCGGCTTCGCGCTGGCCGCGGTCGGCATGGCGCTGGGTCTCGCCCAGTTCCTGCTCGGCACGCGCCACCTGAGCTCGCGCTCGGACATCGTCCCCACGCCGCTGTCCGCCGCCGAGAAGAAGGCGACGCTGACGAAGGCCGGCCTCTGGGCCGCCGTCGCCGCGGTCTTCTACCTCGTGGTCGGGGTCTCCGGCGTCTACACACTGAACTGGCTGCTGGTCCCGATCACGGTCGCCGGTCTGCTGATCCCGGTCGTCGTCATCGCCCGCATCAAGCGGGACAAGGACCTGGACCGCGCCGAGCAGTCCAAGATGAGCGCCTACATCTGGTTCTTCGTGGCCGCCGCCGTCTTCTGGATGATCTACGACCAGGGCGGCTCGACGGTCTCCCTGTTCGCCGACGCCTCCGCGAAGAACACGATCTTCGGCTGGAACTTCCCGGTCTCCTGGTACCAGTCCGTCAACCCGGTCATGATCATGGCGCTGGCGCCGGTCTTCGCCTGGGCGTGGCTGGCGATGGCCCGCCGGGGCAAGGAGCCGAGCACGGCGGTGAAGTTCGCCGGCGGTCTGGTGCTGATCGGCGCGTCGTTCTTCCTGTTCCTCGCGCCGCTGTCGATCGCGGACGGCGGTCACAAGGCCGCGGCGATGTGGCTGGTCGGCATCTACTTCGTGCAGACCGTGGGTGAGCTGATGCTGTCCCCGGTGGGTCTGTCGGTCACGACCAAGATGGCCCCGGCCAAGTACGCGTCCCAGATGATGGGCGTGTGGTTCCTCGCGGTCACCGCGGGCGACGCGACCACCGGTCTGCTGTCCATCGCGGGCGTCGACCTGAACCGGACGGGGATCGTGGCGTTCCAGGCGGTGCTGGCGGTGCTCGCCGGCGCGGCCGTGTGGATGTACCGCAAGAAGGTCCGTGAGCTCATGGGCGACGTCCACTGACCGTCTTCTGACGGAGGGCCACCGCATCCTTCGGACGGGGTGGCCCTCGTCGTGTTTCGGCTAGCGGTCGGTGGGGGTCGCGCGCGCGGTTCCCGGCGCCCCTGGAAGCGGGGAGGTCACCTCGTCCTCTGCCGGGGCATGAACGTGAAGACCGCGCCGCCCAGCAGGATGGCCGTTCCGGCCACCAGGCCGAGCGCCTTCAGGGCGCCGTTGCTGCTGTCGCCCGTCTCGGCCAGGCCGCCGCTGCTGCTACTGCTGCTGCTTCCCGACGTGGTGCTGCCCGACGCGCCGCTCGCCTGCTCCGTCGTGTCCAGGGTCAGGGAGACCTCGGTCTTCGTCGGCGTGCACGTGGTCGTCGTGCCCAGCGCCTCGACCGTCAGGACGCCCGGGGACAGCGTCGACGTACCGCTCGCCCCCGGCTTGTAGGTGCCGGTCAGGTCGGGGATCTCGATCGGGTCGCCGGACTTGATCGCGGCGGAGTTGGTGGGGCCCTCCACATGGACCGTGCCCGTGTCGGCGCCGCCCAGGACCACCTCCATCGACGGCTTCACCGAGTCCGCCGGGATGTCCGCGGGGCTGTCCATGACCGACCCGTTGAACTGCACGGTGAGGTCGAAACTGCCGCCGTCCTTCTTGGCGTTGATCTGCACCGGCGAGGTCGCGCTCTTGTCGCCGATGGGCGTCTTGCAGGCGTAGGGGATCTCGACCTCCTTGCCCGTGAAGTCGGTCTGGTCGGAGCCGGTGCCGTCGGAGGCGGAGGCCGAGGCCGACGCGGAGGCCGACTCCGACGCCGAGTCGGACGGGCTCGCCGAGTCCGACGGGGACGCCGAGTCCGACGCCGACGCGCTGTCCGTCGGGGTCGCCGAGCCGCTGGAGTCGGCGCCGCTGACCTCGATCGTCGCCGCCTGCGGAACCGTCCCGGACGGCGTGCACACGGTGTTGGTGCCGTACGCGTTGACCGTGTACTGGTCCGGCGTGAGCGTCACCTCGCCGGCCGTGGTCAGTTTCAGCGTGCCCGTCATGTCGGCCAGCACCATGTCGCCGCCCTTGGGGATCGCCGGGTTCTCGCGCGGCCCCTGCATGGCGATGTCGGCGCTCTGCGCGCCGGCCGCCTTGAGCGTGCCGGACGGCTGCACCGAGTCGGCCGGCAGGTCGATGATGTCCGGGTTCTTGGACGCGGCCTGGACGAACTTCCAGGTGATGTCGACCGTGTCGCCGACCTTGGCCGTGGCGGGCGCGGTGATCTCGACCTTCGTGGTCCCGTCGACGGGGTCGGCGACCCCGGCGGGCGGTACGCAGTGGGTCGCGAACGACACCTGGGCCGCCTGCGCGGTACCGGCGGCCGCGCCCAGCAGGACGCCCGCCCCGCCGAGGACCAGCGCGGCCGCCGCCGCACCCGCTCTGACCGGTGTCACTCTCCTTCGCATGCTCACGTGGGTCCCTTCGTGGTGGGAGTCGTAGGACTCGTCGAACTGTCGTCGTGCGGTGCGGAGAGCCGGCCGGCCGCGGCGCCCGGATCGTTGTCCGGGGTGAACCACGGCAGGGTCGAGGCCGTCGGAGGGGCCGGCTCCGGTGTGCGCAGGAGCGGCAGCCGGAGGGTCGGACGGGAGGGCCGGTGGATCCCGCGGTGCCGGACGCCGCCCGCGCGGGGCGGCCGTACCCGGTCCACCACGGCCATGCCGATGCGGAAGACGGCGGCCGGTACGACCACGCAGAGCAGGATCCAGAAGAGGGTCACGCCCCAGGGGCGGCCGACGCCCCAGGGCTGCTCGGCGAGGACCTTGCCGCCGTACCGCAGCGAGACGGTGTAGTCGCCGTGCGCGCCGGCGGAGAGTTCCACGGGCAGCTTGACCTGGGCCTTCTTCCCGGGGGCGAGGGTGCCGCGCCACTGCTGCTCGTCCCACTGGGGGGCGAACACGCCGTGCGAGGTGCCGACCTGGAAGACCGGGTCCTTGAGCGTGGAGGAGCCCGCGTTGCCGATGGTGAAGACGAGGGTGCGGGACGGGGGCGCGCCGAACCAGGTCAGCAGGCCCGAGGAGCCGTCCAGGCGGGTGTCGGTGAGCATCGACAGCCGGCCGCCGGTGGCCTCGGCGGGCAGCGGCTCGACCGGGTGCCCGGCCACCGTGAGGACGACGTCCGCGTCGGCCGTGGCGCCGGTGACGGTGGCCACGTGCACCACGCAGGGGCAGGGCACCGGCGGTTCGGCGACCGGGAGCCGCTTGCTGAAGTGGCCGTTCGCGTCGGTGGTGACGGCCCGTCCGTCGCCATTGGCGCAGGAGTTGGTGCCGCCGATCACGCCCCGGGACGGGCTGGCCCGGCCGCAGACCAGCATCATCAGCAGGGTGTGCGGCCGCCAGCCGGTGCCGCTGACGGTGACCGAGCCGCCGACGCCGGCCTGGGCCTCGGAGACCGTGACGGCCGGCCCGCCGGCCGCCGTCGCCGCCGCGGGCGGCAGGAGCAGCGCGAACACCGCCGCCAGTATCAGGACCGCACGCACCCTCACCCCGCCGCTCCCGTCAGCTCTGGGTCCCTGTCCCCGGCCGGGACTCCGGCCGGCTCCCCGCCACGCCGCTTCCGCAGCCGTACGACCGTCACGGCGGCCCCCGCCGCCAGCGCGCCCGCGGTTCCCGCCGCGACTCCCCGGGGTACGAACCGGGCCCGCGCGGCGGCCGTGTCCCGGGCGCCGCCCGCCGCCGTCGCCGTGAGGCGCACGTCGACCGCGTCCAGGGCGGGCCGGCCGGGCCACGGCTCGCTCAGCCCGGTGCGGGTGCCGGGGGCGAGGCGGACCGGGAGGGTGCGCGGGGCGCGGTCCAGCAGGACCCGGCCGAAGACTCCGTCCGCGTGCACCGAGAGCCGCGGCACCAGGACGGTCGTACCGCGGTTGACCAGCTCGTACGTGATGCGGTCGCCGTGGACGGCGACATGTTCGACGGTCAGCGCGGACAGGGCCGGGCCGTCCACGCGCAGCCGGACGCGGACGGTGGCGGTGCGGCCGTCGGCGCCCTTCGCGACCAGCGTGCCGGTGCGGTCGCCCGGTGCGGCGCCGGTCGGGACGGTCACCGTGAAGGGGACGTCGGCGCGGGTGCGGGCGGGGACGCGGACGCTCCGCCGGGCGAAGGCGACGGGGAGACCGGTGCCGGACAGCCGTACCGTCACCGGGTGCCCGCCGGGGTTGGCCACCGACACGGTGTCCTGGAGGACCGCGCCCGGGGCGCCCTCGGCGTAGAAGGACGGGCGGCCGCCGCCCAGCGGCGCGAGGGACCAGCCCTCGGCCGCCGCCGCGCGCGGGGCGGCGGCGAGCAGGGTCAGGGCGGTGGCGCCGAGGACACGTGCGGTGGACTGGGCGGACGGCATGGGCGGCTCCAGCGGTCGGACCCGTAGGTCAGCGGCGTGCGGTCTGGTTCCGCCGGGTCAGCCAGAGGGTGCCGGCCGCGCCCGCGAGCAGCACGGTGCCGCCGAGGGTGCCGAGCGCGACGAAGGAGTCCTCGGGGCCGGTCTTCGGGAGGGTCGCCCCGGAGTCGGTGCTGGTGCCGCCGGACGACGAGGAGCTTGAGCCCGACGAGCCGCTGCCCGACGCCGTCACGTCCAGCGTCAGGGCGGGGCCGGGGCTGTTGGTGGGGTTGCAGGTGGTCGTCGTGCCGAGCGCCTTGATGGTGAGCGTGGCCGGCGTGAAGGTCACCTTGCCGGACTTCTGCGGCGTGTAGGTGCCGCTCAGGTCGTTGATCTTGATGGGGGTGTTGGCGGGGATCGCGGCCTGGTTGGCGGCGCCCGACACGTTCATGGTCCCGCTGTCGGCGCCGCCCAGCTTGATGGTGGCGCTCGGTTTCATCGCGCCCTTGCCGAGCTCGACGGGGCTGGAGGAGACGCCCTTCTGCCAGGACATCGTGATCTTGTAGCCGCTGCCGCTCTTGACCCCCTTGATGTCGATCGGGGAGACGGCGCTCTTGTTGCCGATCGGCGTCTTGCAGGCGTAGTTCACGTCGACGACGGTGGCGTGCGCCGCCGGGGCGGCGAGCAGCACCGCCGATCCGGCCAGCGCTGCGGCGGACGCGAGCGCGGCGGTTCGTTTGGGGTACGACACGACGGTCCACCTCGTTCCTGACGGCACATCAGATTGGGCCGTCAAGGTACGCCGGGGGCCATGAGGAGGGAAGAGAAAGGGCGTGGCGGAAGTGTGGGGATAGTTCCGTCCGAAAGCGCCCCCGCGCCGGCCGCCCGTGACCGCCCGTCGGTTACGCGGGCGCCCCGAGTTCCGCCCAGACCGTCTTGCCGGCCGCCCCCGGTGTGCGCAGGACGCCCCAGTCCAGGCACAGCCGCTGCACGATGAACATCCCGTGGCCGCCGGGCCGACCCGCCCGGTGCGGGGTGCGGGGGGCCGGCTGTCCGGCCCCCCGGTCGGACACCTCCACCCGGATCACCTTGTTGTCGCAGGCCAGGAAGAGTTCGTCGGGGCCCTCTGCGTGCAGGCACGCGTTGGTGACCAGCTCGGACACGACGAGCAGCACGTCCTCGGCGGCGGCCCGGCGGTCCGCGGACGCCGCCGGCAGCCACCCCCACGCGTAGAGCGCCTGGCGCGCGAAGTCGCGGGCGAGCGGCACGACCCCGCTCTCGCCGTCGAGACGCAGCCTGCGTACCTGACGACCCCCCGGCGAGGCGGACGGCGTGCCGGACACCGCCCCCTCGGACGTCCCGGAAGCGCCGCTGGGCTCCGGGCCGCGGTCGCCCGGCGGGTAAGGCCGGGTGGTGCTCATCAGCGCTTCACCTCACCGTTTCAGCGGTTCACGAGTCAACATGTCGCGTTGCCGCAGTTTCGTACGGCGCCGTCGGCACGACCCACTCAGAAGTGGCCGGGCCGGGCGCCGCCAGATCCAGAATCTCTCCTGCCCGACCGATGCGCAGGAACACCCCCCGGTTCCGGACGTCGGGCCGATCGGCTCAGCCCTCGTCGCCGGCCTCGCCGGCCAGCGCCGCGTCGAGGGAGTCGTGGACGGTGAAGACCGCCTCGGCCCCGGTGATCTCGAAAACCCTGGCGACGACCGGCTGCATCCCGGCGAGGTGTACCCCGCCGCCGGCCGCCTCGGCCCGCAGGCGGGCGCCGAGCAGCACGTTCAGTCCGGTCGAGTCGCAGAACTCCAGGCGCGAGCAGTCCACGACGAGGCGCGAGAAGCCTTTGTCGAGGAGATCGTCGAACGGCTCGCGCAGCAGATCCGCGGTGTGGTGATCGAGCTCACCCGCGGGAGTCACGACGGCGCTGGAGCCCTCTTCCCGCACCTCCACCAGCAGCCGGCCCGACTGTGCGCTGCCGACCGTCCCGTGGTCCATTGCCGTCTCTCTCCCGAGGTCGTGACCGCTTTTCGGCACCGCCCGGACCAGGTCCCGCGATGCCCGCCGATGTCCGCCGAACGCCTTGGCGACGCCCTCGAACATTACGCCTTCTGCACGCACTCCGACACCCGAACAACCGCCCAGAAACGGACACATGCTAATAGAACGGACTTGCGATGGACTCTGTCGAGCCGGTAGGGCTAGTAGGGACACGCAAACCGACACGGCCGGCTTTGGAGGCGCCGCACACCGCAGTGCACGCACGGCTTCGGCAGCCTTATTGCCGAGAACGATGGAGGACACCATGTCACCCCGGCTCGACGCCTCTCATACCCTGACGACGACGTCGACACCCCCACCGGAACCACTGGACGCCATCGAGGGACCGCTCGCCGGACTCGACCTCCCCGAGATCCCCCCGTACGACCAGGTCGACGCGGTCGACGCACGCGCCCTGTCCAAGACCCTCTTCGAGCGGCTGGAGTCGCTGGAGGAAGGCACCCACGAGTACGCGTACGTGCGCAACACGCTCGTCGAGCTGAACCTCGCCCTGGTCAAGTTCGCCGCCTCCCGCTTCCGCTCCCGCAGCGAGCCGATGGAGGACATCATCCAGGTGGGCACGATCGGCCTGATCAAGGCGATCGACCGCTTCGAGCTGTCCCGCGGTGTCGAGTTCCCCACCTTCGCGATGCCGACGATCATCGGCGAGATCAAGCGCTTCTTCCGCGACACGTCGTGGTCGGTCCGCGTCCCGCGCCGCCTCCAGGAGCTCCGGCTGGACCTCGCCAAGGCGGGCGACGAGCTGGCCCAGCAGCTGGACCGCGCGCCCACGGTCGCGGAACTCGCCGAGCGCCTCGGCCTCTCCGACGACGAGGTGGTCGAGGGCATGGCGGCCTCCAACGCCTACACCGCGTCCTCCCTGGACGCGCAGCCGGAGGAGGAGGACTCCGAGGGCGCCCTGGCGGACCGCATCGGCTACGAGGACCACGGTCTGGAGGGCATCGAGTACGTCGAGTCCCTGAAGCCGCTGATCGCGGAACTGCCGGCCAGGGACCGCCGGATCCTCTCCCTCCGCTTCGTCGCGGGCATGACCCAGTCGGAGATCGGCGACGAACTGGGGATCTCCCAGATGCACGTGTCCCGTCTGCTGTCCCGGACCCTGGTGCACCTGCGCAGGGCGCTGACCCTGGAGGAGTAGCGCGCGGCCGGGTCCGCCGTCAGACGATGCGTTCGCCGTGTCGCCACACCCCGGCGACCAGGGGGACTCCCGGGCGGTAGGCCAGGTGGACATGGCTGGGGGCGTCCAGGAGGAGCAGGTCGGCCCGGGCGCCCGGGGTGAGACGGCCGATGTCGTCGCGCCGCAGGGCCGCCGCGCCGCCCGCCGTGGCCGACCAGAGCGCCTCGTCCGGGGTCATGCCCATGTCCCGGACGGCCAGGGCGACGCAGAACGGCACCGAGGACGTGAAGGAGGAGCCCGGGTTGCAGTCGGTGGAGAGGGCGACGGTGACCCCGGCGTCCAGGAGCCGGCGGGCGTCGGGCCAGGCGGCGCGGGTGGAGAACTCGGCGCCCGGCAGGAGCGTGGCGACCGTGTTCCCGCTCGCCAGCGCGTCGACGTCCGCGTCGGTCAGGTGCGTGCAGTGGTCGGCGCTGGCCGCGTCGAGTTCGACGGCCAGCCGGACGCCGGGGCCGTGGGAGAGCTGGTTGGCGTGGACGCGCGGGACGAGGCCCCGGGCCCTGCCCGCCGTGAGGATCGCGCGGGCCTGGTCGCCGTCGAAGGCGCCCTGCTCGCAGAACACGTCGACCCAGCGGGCGTACGGCGCGCAGGCGTCGAGCATCTCGCCGGTGACCAGGCTGACGTAGGCGGCCGGGTCACCGGCGTACTCCGGGGCGACGACGTGGGCGCCGAGGTAGGTGACCTCGTCGGTGTGGGCGGCGGCGATGCGCAGGGCGCGGGCCTCGTCGGCGACCGTCAGGCCGTAGCCCGACTTGGTCTCGAAGGTGGTCGTGCCCTGGCGGAGCGCCTCGGTGAGGTAACGGGTGAGGTTGTGCTCCAGTTCCCCGTCGGTGGCCGCCCGGGTCGCCGCGACCGTCGTGCGGATGCCGCCGGCCGTGTAGGAGCGGCCGGACATACGGGCGTTGAACTCCTGGGTGCGGTCACCCGCGAAGAGCAGGTGGGAGTGGGAGTCCACGAAGCCCGGCAGCACCGCCCGGCCGCCCGCGTCGACCCGGTTGTCAGTGGCGGGTGCTTTCCTGGACTCACCGGTCCACACGACCCGGTCACCGTCGATGACGACCGCCGCGTCCCGGACCAGACCGAGGGGAGACCCGTCACCGAGGGAGGGATCGTTGGTGACCAGCGTGGCGATGTCGGTGATGACGGTACTGCTGCTCATGGTGGCCTCGTCGGGGTGCTGGTGGGGGCTGGTCGTCAGGCGCGCAGGGCTTCGACGGCCCGCGCGAGGTCGTGCGCCGCGTCGGGCACGAGGGTGTGCGCGCCGTCGCGTACGACGTGACGGCCCGCGACGACCGTGTGCCGTACGTCGGCCGCCGTCGCGGCGAATACGGCTGTCTCGGCGCCCAGGCGGGGCACCGGCCCGGCCGTTCTGACCGAGTCGAGCGCGATCGTCGTCAGGTCCGCGAAGGCGCCGGTCCCGATGGTGCCGGCGTCGTCCCAGCCGAGGGCGGCGTGGCCGTCGGCGCAGGCGGCGCGTAGCAGGGCGGCGGCCGTCCAGTGGCCCCGGGTGCGGGTGCGCAGCCGCTCGTTCAGCTCCATCGCGCGGGCCTCTTCGAACAGGTCGACGACGGCGTGGCTGTCGGAGCCGAGGGAGAGCGGGGAGCCCGCGCGCTGGAGGGCGACGGCCGGTCCGATGCCGTCGGCCAGGTCGCGCTCGGTCGTCGGACACATGCAGGTGCCGGTCCCGCTGCGGCCGATCAGCTCGATGTCCCCGTCGGTGAGATGGGTGCTGTGGACGCCGGTGGTGCGCGGGCCGAGGACGCCGTGGTCGGCGAGCAGACGGGTGGGGGTGCGGCCGTGGGCGGCGAGGCAGGCGTCGTTCTCCGCGGTCTGCTCGGACAGGTGGACGTGCAGCGGGGCCCGCCGCTCCTCGGCCCAGCCGGCCACGGTCGCCAGCTGGTCCGCGGGCACGGCCCGTACGGAGTGGACGGCCGCGCCGATCCGCGCGTGGTCCCGTTCCTTGAGAACTGAACAGCGTTCGGCCCAGGCCTGCGCGGTGCCGTCGGAGAAGCGCAGCTGGTGCGTGTCGGGCGGCGCGCCGAAGCCCGAGGAGAGATAGGCGGTGTCGAGGAGGGTGATGCGGATCCCGGCGTCGGCGGCGGCCGCGATCAGGGCCTCGCCCATGGCGTTGGGGTCGGCGTAGGGGGTGCCGCCGGGGGCGTGGTGCACGTAGTGGAACTCGCCCACGCAGCTGATGCCGGCGAGCGCCATCTCGGCGTACACCGCGCGGGCGAGTGCGTGGTAGGTGTCCGGGGTCAGCCGGTCGGCGAAGGAGTACATCAGCTCGCGCCAGGTCCAGAAGGTGCCGGAGCCGACCTGGGCGGTGCCGCGCAGCGCGCGGTGGAAGGCGTGCGAGTGGGCGTTCGCGAGCCCGGGGAGGGTCAGGCCGCGCAGGATCTCGGCGCCGGGCGGCGGCGCGGGCACCTCGGTGCGCACCGCCGTGATCCGCCCGTCGGCCGTCTCCACGGCGACGCCCGGCTCGACATGCGTGTCCAGCCAGGCGTGCTCCAGCCAGTACGTCGTCCCTGTCGTCACCCGCGGACCAGCCCTTCCAGTACGTCGGCGAGCGCCTCCACCCCGGCCACGCAGTCGTCCTCGGCCGCGGACTCGGCCGGGGAGTGCGAGACGCCGGTGGGGTTGCGCACGAACAGCATGGCGGTCGGGACGCTCGCGGAGAGGATCCCGGCGTCGTGTCCGGCGCCGGTGCCCAGGACGGGCACGGTCAGGCCGGTGTCCCTGCCGAGGATGCGGCCGAGTTCGTCGCGCAGGGCGTGGTCGAACTCGACGACCGGCGTGAAGGACTCGCGGACCACGTCGAGGTCGATGCCGTGCGCCCCGGCGTACTCCCGGGCCGCCTTCTCGATGCCGTCGACGACGGTGTCCAGGGTGGCCTGGTCGGCGGCGCGGGAGTCGAGCCAGCCGCGGACCAGGGAGGGGATGGCGTTGACGCCGTTCGGCTCGACGGCGATCTTGCCGAAGGTGGCGACGGCGCCGGCGAGTCCGGCCTCGCGGCGGGCGGCGAGCACGGTCTCGGCGTACGACAGCATGGGGTCGCGCCGGTCGGCCAGCCGGGTGGTGCCGGCGTGGTTGGCCTCGCCGCGGAAGTCGAACCGCCAGCGTCCGTGCGGCCAGATGGCGCTGGCGATGCCGACCGGGTCGCCGGACAGGTCCAGCGCCCGGCCCTGCTCGACGTGGAGTTCGACGAAGGCGCCGATGCGGGCGAGCCGCTCGGGGTCGGCGCCGAGGGCGTCGGGGTCGTGGCCGGCGGCCTCCATGGCCCGCGGGAGCGTGATGCCGTCCGCGTCGGTGAGCCGGTGCGCCTGCTCGACGGTGAGCTGCCCGGCGGCGAGCCGCGAGCCGACGCAGGCGAGCCCGAACCGGGCGCCCTCCTCGTCCCCGAAGTTGACGATGGCCAACGGCCTCGCGAACGCGGTTCCCCGGCCGCGGAGTTCGTCGAGCGCGGCGAAGGAGGACACCACGCCGAGGGGGCCGTCGAAGGCCCCGCCGTCCGGCACGGAGTCCAGGTGCGACCCGGTGACGACGGCGTCCCCGGCGGCGGGGTCGCCCAGCCAGGCCCACTGGTTGCCGTTCCGGTCGACCTCGTAGGCCAGCCCGCGCGCCTCGGCCTGCTCCCTGAACCAGGTACGGCACTCGGTGTCGGCCCCGGTCCAGGCGAACCGCCGGTAGCCGTGGGAGCCGGAGTGGCGGCCGATGGGCGCCAGTTCGCGCCACATCTCCTGGAAGGAGGAACCGCCGGCGGGCTGCGGGCGGCCGTCCCGCGGGGCGGTGGGGGTCCCCCCGCCCGGCCGAGGCCGGGAGCGGGGGCGGGCGGGCGCGGCGGACGCGGCAGACGGCGGCGAGGGCTCGGCCCCCGCCGGGGCGTCGCCGCCGCGTGCGCCTTCGTGCGGGGTCACGCGTCGTCACCCTCGCGCATCGGTACCCGCACGCCCCGCTCGTCCGCGACCGACTCCGCGATGTCGTACCCGGCGTCCACGTGCCGGATGACGCCCGTCCCGGGGTCGTTGGTGAGGACCCGGCGGATCTTCTCACCGGCCAGCTTCGTGCCGTCGGCGACCGTCACCTGCCCGGCGTGGATGGAGCGGCCCATGCCGACCCCGCCGCCGTGGTGGACGGAGACCCAGGAGGCGCCGGAGGCCACGTTGACCATGGCGTTGAGCAGCGGCCAGTCGGCGATCGCGTCGGAGCCGTCGAGCATGGCCTCGGTCTCCCGGTACGGGGAGGCCACCGAGCCGCAGTCCAGATGGTCACGGCCGATCGCCAGCGGGGCGGCCAGCTCACCGCTCGCGACCATGTCGTTGAACCGCTCGCCGGCCTTGTCCCGCTCGCCGTAGCCGAGCCAGCAGATCCGCGCGGGCAGACCCTGGAAGTGGACCCGCTCCCCGGCCATCCTGATCCAGCGGTGCAGGGACTCGTTCTCCGGGAAGAGGTCCAGGATCGCCTTGTCCGTCTTGTGGATGTCGGAGGCCTCACCGGACAGCGCGGCCCAGCGGAACGGGCCCTTGCCCTCGCAGAACAGCGGCCGGATGTAGGCGGGAACGAAACCGGGGAACGCGAACGCCCGCTCGTAGCCCGCGAGCTGTGCCTCGCCGCGGATGGAGTTGCCGTAGTCGAAGACCTCCGCGCCGGCGTCCATGAAGCCGACCATCGCCTCGACATGCTTCGCCATGGACTCACGGGCGCGGGCGGTGAAACCCGCCGGGTCCTTGGCCGCGGCATCGGCCATGTCGTCGAAGTGCACGCCCACCGGCAGATAGGCGAGCGGGTCGTGGGCCGAGGTCTGGTCCGTCACGATGTCGACGGGCGCGCCCTCGGTGAGCATCCGGGGCAGCAGCTCCGCCGCGTTGCCCAGCAGGCCGATGGAGAGCGGGCGGCGGGCGTCGCGGGCCTCGACGGCGAGCTGGAGTGCGTGCTCCAGGCTGTCGGCCTTCACGTCGAGGTAGCGGTGCTCGATACGGCGCTCGATGGCGCGCGGGTCGACGTCGACACAGATCGCGACGCCGTCGTTCATCGTCACCGCCAGCGGCTGGGCACCGCCCATGCCGCCGAGGCCCGCGGTGAGGGTGATCGTGCCGGCCAGCGTGCCGCCGAACTTCTTCGCGGCGACGGCGGCGAACGTCTCGTAGGTGCCCTGGAGGATGCCCTGGGTACCGATGTAGATCCAGGAACCGGCGGTCATCTGCCCGTACATGGTCAGCCCGAGCGCCTCCAGACGGCGGAACTCCTCCCAGTTGGCCCAGTCACCGACGAGATTGGAGTTGGCGATCAGCACACGCGGAGCCCACTCGTGGGTCTGCATCACACCGACCGGCCGGCCCGACTGGACCAGCATCGTCTCGTCCTGCCTGAGGGTGCGCAGGGTGCGGACCATGGCGTCGAAGGAACGCCAGTCACGCGCGGCCTTGCCCGTGCCGCCGTAGACGACGAGCTTGTCGGGATGCTCGGCGACCTCCGGATCGAGGTTGTTCTGGAGCATCCGCAGAGCGGCCTCCTGCTGCCATCCCAGGGCACTCAGTTCCGTACCGCGCGGGGCTCGTACGGGGCGGGGTCCTGACATGGTCTGCCTCCTCGGATGTTCTTGCGGATATTCACATCCTGGACTTCTGAATAGAGCTAGTCAATACATCGGTCCGCCAGCGTGGCCGCGCTCCGGGTGTTTGGCTGGACTTATGGGCCTTAAGGGTGCGGGCGACGACATGTCGGGGGACGTCGTGGACGAGAGCGAAGCGACCAGGGACGGGTGCGGGGACGACGGCGAGCGGGTCGTGCGGCGGGACGACGCCGTGCGGGCGGCGGTGGAGCAGGGACTGCTGGGGCCGGACGCGCCGATCGTGGGCCTGCTGGACGTGACCGGCATCCGCGGTTCGGCGGCGGCGCTGCGCCGGGCGTTCGCGGCGGTCGCGGCGCCGGGCGCGGAGATACTGCACGCCTTCGCGGTGAAGGCGAACCCGCTGGTGCCGGTGGTGCGGCTGCTGGCCGGGGAGGGGATCGGCGCCGAGGTGGCGAGCGCCGGCGAGCTGGCGCTGGCGCGGGCGGCCGGGGTGCCGGCGGCGCGGACGGTGTTCGACGCGCCCGCCAAGACGGCGGCGGAGCTGCGCGAGGCGCTGGCGCTGGGTGTCGCCGTGAACGCGGACAACCCGCAGGAACTCGGCCGGATCGACGCCCTCGTGCAGGCGGCGGGCACCGTCCGCGCGCCGCTCGGCCTGCGGGTGAACCCGCAGATCGGGGGCGGCACGATCGGGGCCACCTCGACCGCGACCGCGACCTCGAAGTTCGGGGTGGGACTGCGGGACGAGGGGGCGCGGGAGTGGGTCGTCGAGGCGTTCGCCCGGCGGCCGTGGCTGACCCGGCTGCACACGCACATCGGGTCGCAGGGCATCCCGCTCTCCCTGCTGGCACGGGGCGTGGCGGAGACGTACGCGCTGGCCGAGGAGGTGAACGCGCGGCTGGGGCGGCGGCAGGTCGACACCCTCGACATCGGCGGCGGGCTCTCGGTCAACTTCGCCTCCGAGGTGACGGAGCCGACGTACGCGCAGTACGCGCGGCTGCTCGCGGAGGCGGTGCCGGGGCTGTTCGACGGGCGGTACGCGCTGGTGACGGAGTTCGGGCGGTCGCTGCTGGCCCGGCACGGCACGGTGGTGGCCCGGGTGGAGTACGCCAAGAGCGCCGGCGGGCGGCGGATCGCGGTGACGCACGCGGGCGTCCAGGTGGCGCCGCGGACGGTGTACGTGCCCGAGGCGTGGCCGGTGCGGATCGCCGCGTACGACACCAAGGGGCGGCCGAAGGAGGGGGCCCCGGTGGTGCAGGACGTGGCGGGGCCGGCCTGCTTCTCCGGCGACCTGCTCGCCGAGGGGCGCGCGCTGGCACCGCTGGAGCAGGGCGACCTGGTGGCCGCGCTGGACACCGGCGCTTACTACTTCGGCAGCCACTACTCGTACAACTCCCTTGCCCGGCCCGGGGTTTACGGCTTCATGCCGGACGGCGCGGGAGGCGTGGCGTTCGCCGTCGTACGCGAGCCGCAGACCGTCGCGGAGATCGTGGCCGAATCCGGAGGGGCGCACGCCGACGCGCTCACCACCCCGCGTGCAACCGGGAGCCGTTGAGACACCTCGGACACAAGGATCAACTGGTTCCAAAAGCAGCCCAGTTGACCAACACTAGCCTGCCGGGCGCACGTTCCACTGGAAAATGCCAAACGACTCACCCCTCCCGCACACGTTGCGTAGTGTCTGCGTCACTCAACCGGAGTCCCAGGCGGCGGGAGGGGAGCCACGGTGCCCGGAATCGATGAGTGCCTACTGGAAGCGATGCGACTGCCCGGCGCAAGGGGCGCCGCGCTGGTCGACTGGACGAGCGGGCTGGCCCTCGGCACGGTCGGGGAGGCGCCCGGCGGCGACCACGAGACCACCGCCGCGGAGGCCGCCGAACTGGCCCGGCTGGCCGCCGAGCACGGGGCGTTCAGCACCGAGGACGAGACCGATCTGAGCCCTCCGGTGGAGGACCTGATCGTCAGCAACCGGGACAGCTACCACCTGCTGCGGTTCGTGGTCACGTCCTTCGACGCCACCGTGTTCCTGCACCTGTGGCTGACCCGCGAGGACGGCAATCTCGCCCTCGCCCGGATCCGGCTCGGCGAGATGGCCGAGCGGCTGGTACTGGGATGACCGTGGTCAGAATGCCTCCGCCGCTGCCGGTCCGGGACCGCGCCACGGCACCCGACCGGGCGGCCGGCGCGCTCTCGCCGATGCTGATCCGCCTCGCCGAGGAGCGGGCCACCGGTGTCCTGATCCGCGAGCACGGCAGCCTGCACCTGGTCGAGGGGCGCGTGGTGCACGCCGAGAGCCCGCTCGCCCCCGGCCTCGACGTGCTCCTCACGACCCACGGCACGCTGGACGCCGCGGCCTGGCCCTGGACCGACGACATACCCGCCGCGGCCCACCGGCTGCTCGCCGCCGGCCTGCTGCCGGAGGGCGCCCTGGAGCTGTGCGGGCTGAGCGCGCTGTACGACGCCGGGTACTTCGCGCTCGCCCCCAGCGGCACCCCGGGCCGCTTCCGCTACGACACCCCGGCCGTCCCCGCTCCCCTGCACTCCGTCCCCGTCGCCGCCCTGGAGCGCGAGACGCTGCGCCGCCGCGAACTGCTGCACCGCCTCTGGCCCGACCCGTCGTCCGACGGCGCGCCGCTGATCCGCGCCGACCCGCTCGACCCGCCTCCCGTCACCGCCCGTCAGCGGGCCCTCCTGGACCGGGTGGACGGCGTCCGCACCGCCCCCGAGATCGCCCGCGAACTGGGCCGCCAGGCCTTCCACACGCTGGTGGACGTACGGCGGCTGGCGGCGGCCGGCCTCCTCGTCCCGGCGCGCACACCGGCCGCACCACCCCGACTTCCCCCCGTCACCGACCCCGACATCGCGCTGCTGAAGAGGCTCAGGGATGCGCTGGAGGCCCTTTGAACGGCATCGACCCGCCGAGAGGAGACAGCTGATGGCCTCAGAACCAGGCAGCTCCGACAGAGAGGCCGTCCTCGACGAACTGCGCCGGCTGCGCTCCCGGATGCCCCAGCTCACCGGCGCCCTCGCGGCCGGGGTCGACGGCCTGGTCGTCGCCCACGACACACCGGGCGTCGACCCGGAGGGACTCGCCGCCCTCACCGCCGCCGAACTCGGCGTCGCCGTCCGGCTCTCCGACGCCACCGGCAAGGGCGACCTGAAGGAGCTGCTGGTGCGCGGCGAGGACGGCTACGTCGCCACCTACGCAGCCGGCCGCAGCGCCGTTCTCACCCTGCTCGCCGAGGACCGGGTGAACGTCGGCCGGCTCCACCTGGAGGGCCGCCGGGCCGCCGCCCGGATCGGGGAGCTGGTCGACGCCGCCGAGGCCGCCGCCAAGGCCCTGCGGCCCGCCCGCGCCACCACCGCACGGACCAGAACCACGCGCACGCCACGCACCAGCACCAGCACCAGCACCAGCACCAGCACCAGCACCAGCACCACCCCCGACGCGCGCACCGCAACCGACAGTTGAGAGGAACCGGAAAGTCATGGCCAACACCGAAACCGCGTTGAAAGAGTGCCTGACCTCGATCGAGGGCGCCACCGGCGTGGCGCTCGTCGACTACACCAGCGGGATGGCCCTGGGCACGATGGGCGGCAGCAAGTCGTTCGACCTGAACGTGGCCGCCGCCGGCAACACCGACGTGATCCGCGCCAAGATGCGCACCATGGAGCACCTCGGCCTCAAGGGCGACATCGAGGACATCCTGATCACGCTCTCCAACCAATACCACCTGATCCGGCTGCTCAAGGGCCGGGGCGGCAACGGCCTCTTCCTCTACCTGGTGCTCGACCAGGCCCGCGCCAACCTGGCGATGGCCCGCCACCAGCTGAAGCGGATCGAGGAGGAGCTGGAGGTCTGAGGAACCCGTCAGACCAGCGCCGCGGTGCGGCGGCGGGACCCGCCCGGGGCCGCGTCGCCCGCCGCGATGCCGGTGCCGCGGTACGCCCTGACGGTCTTGGCCGAAGGTCCGCCGCCGCGCCCGTCGAGCCAGTCGACGCGCAGCCACACCAGCTGCTCGGCGGCCTTCTCCCGGCGGCCCAGCCAGGCCGCCTTCAGACGCAGCCCGGTACCGGTGCCGGCGAGCAGCATGCCGCCGGCCGCGGGCAGCGCGAAGGAGCTGCCGAGCGCGACGACGAAGGCCAGCAGCAGCCACCAGCGGTGTCCCCGGCGCCAGTTGCGCACGGTCACGGCCCGGTCCTGGAGGACGTCGTGCTTGCCGGCCCGGGAGGCGCCGTGCAGCAGCGCGGTGTACCGCTTGCGCCGGGTGAGCGCCACGACGGCGGCGCCCACGAGGAACAGCGCGGCCCCGGCCAGCACACCGATCCGGCGGCCGGTGATCCCCGGGGGCAGCACGCCGACCCCGGCCGCGAACACCCCGGCCCACCACAGGGGCGCGGCCCCGGCCCGTACGACGACGGCCACCCGGGCCAGCCCCTGTCCACCGCGCCCCTGCCGTACCGCACCCGCCATGTCGGCAGCCTCCTCGCCGCTCTTGTCCCGGTCCGTGTGCGGGGACGCTAACGAGCGAACGTGAGACGAGTCTTAAAGCCGGGCCGGCGAGGGGCTCACTCCACGAAAAGACCCCGGGCCGCCGCCCGGGTGTCGAACTCCTCCAGGCGGGCCTGCGCGTCCGGCAGGTCGTCGCACATCGCCTCCAGCAGCACCCGGCCGAGCAGCATCGGCGCGCACGCGGTGTCGAAGGCGAGGCCGGTGCCGACGGCGGCGGGCAGCAGCAGGTCGGAGACCTTGGCCACGGGCGCGAACGCGGAGTCGGCGACGGTCACCACGGTCAGCCCGGCCTCCTTGGCGTAGCCCAGGGTGTCCACGACCTCGCGCGGGTGCCGGGGCAGCGCGAAGCACAGCAGCGCGGAGGCGCCGGCGAGGACCGCCGCGTCGATCCGGTCGTGGATCATCGTGCCGCCCTCGTCGAGCAGCCGGACGTCCGGGTGCACCTTGGCGGCGAAGTAGGCGAAGCCGTAGGCCTGCGCGGCGGCGGCGCGCAGCCCGAGCACCGGCAGCGGCCGGGAGGCGGCCAGCAGCCGCCCCGCCTGCGCAACCGGACGCGGGTCGGCGAGCACCTCGGCGAGATGGCGGAGGTTCTCGATCTCGGCCTCGACGGCCTGCTGGTACTCGTTGTACGTGCCGGAGCCGGCCGCCGGCTCGGGCGGCACGACCTCGCGCAGGTGCTTGCGCAGTGCCGGGTAGCCGTCGAAGCCGAGGGCGACCGCGAAGCGGGTCACGGAGGGCTGGCTGACGCCGGCCAGTTCGGCCAGCTCCACGCTGGACAGGAAGGGCACGTCGGCGGCGCGCCGCACCATGCTGTGCGCGATGCGCCGCTGGGTCGGCGTGAGCCGGTGCCCCTCGAAGAGCGCCTGCAAGCGAGTCGCAGGGCTGTCGGTCACGTTCATGACGTGCTCCCCCTCCAGATGTCCGTGAACCGGTCGAGCAGCCCGGCCGCCGTCGTCACGTCGTCCGTGAGCGGCCGGTCGGCCGGGTCCGCCTCCAGCGCCGCCTCGGCGAGCTCCAGCGCCCGGCCCGCCCCGAGCCCGGGGTCGGGACGCAGGTCGCGCTGGCGCAGCGCCCGTACGGCGGCGACGAGTTCGCAGCCGACCACCAGACGGTACGCACGGCAGGCGCGCAGCGTTTGACGGGCGGCGAGCGAGGCGAAACTGGCCTGCTCCTCGACGCCTCGGGAGAGTACAGCGTGCCCGAGGGAGGCCGGCGCGGAGAAGGCGCGCAGATCACCGAGGGCGGCGCCGGCGGCGTACTCCAGGATCATCACGCCGGAGGAGGCGGGCTCCTGGTCGGCGAGGAAGGGGCGCAGCCGGGTGTAGGCGGGCTCGTTGAGGGTGGACAGACGGGACGTGGACAGCCGTGCGACCTGGGTGACGGCGAGCCTGAAGTGGTCCAGGGCGAGGGCGAGCTGCGCCTGGTAGAAGCCGCCGTGGTGGTAGGCGGCGAGGTCCTCGGGGGAGATGAGGGGGTTCTCGGCGGCCGCGTTGAGCTCGATCGCCAGCACCCCCTCCAGGGCGTCGGCCGCGTCCTGGGCCGGGCCGTGGATCTGGGGCAGGCAGCGGAAGCCGTACGGGTCCTGGATGCGGCCGAGCGGCGGGGTGGGCCGGTCGGCGGCGCCGGTCAGCCGCCGCATCCGGCGGGCGACCTCGACGCTGCCCCGGTGCGGGCGGGCCGCGTGCACGGGGGCCGCGTAGGCCTCGTGGGAGCCGTCGACGGCCAGCAGGGACAGGGCCGCGACCACCTGGGTGGCCTCGATCAGGCCGCGCAGTTCGTGCAGGGCGAGCGCCGACTGGCCGAGGGTGAGGGCGTTGCTGCTGATCAGGGCGAGCGCGTCGTTGTTGTCGAGGGGCTGTGCCGCGGGGGCGGCGGCGCCGCGCCAGGGGTGTTCGCCGGCCAGCGCGAGCCCGACCTGGGCCAGTGCCGCGATGTCCCCGGTGCCGACCGAGCCGAACTCGTTGACGACCGGGTGGGCGCCGGACTCCAGCGCCTCGCACAGGGCCGTCACGATGCTCGGCCTGAGCCCGGCGCCGCCCGCCAGCAGCTGGTTGGCCCGCACCGCGAGCAGCGCGCGGACCTGCCGGGCGGGCAGTTCGTCGCCGATCGCGCCGGCGTGGCTGCGCAGCAGCCGCAGTCCGTGTCCGGCGGCGGCCTCGGTGGGCACGTCCTCGTTCCGGTTGGCGCCGACGCCGGTGGAGCGGCCGTAGACGCGGCCGGTCGCGGCGATCTGCCGGGCGGCGTTCCAGGACTCCTCCGCGCGCCGCATCCCCTGCGCCCCGGGGACCGGCCGCGCGGTGCCGTCGGCGAGGCGCACGACGTCCTCGACGCCCATACCGGCGCCGTCGAGGACCACCGGGCCGCGACGCGCCGCCCCGGCGGCGTCCAGGACACGGGACGACCTCACGCACGCACTCCCCTCGACCCGGGACGAACTATTCACCCACCGAGAACTCTGCATGACGTTATGCAGCCGGGCAAGGCGCGTCTCGCGATCCGGTTCGGCGGACCCCGCCGGGTATCGCGAGGGCGATGATCCGGCCAAGGGCGGTTAAACCGATACGGAACGTGACGGTGCCGCCGCTTAGAGTGATGGGATTCTGCACGCACCAGCATCTGAGGAAGCGTCATGGCCTCCACCCCCCGGGCCTTTCCGGCCGCCACCGCCGTCGGCGCGCCGGCCGTCGCCTTCTCCTCGGCGGCCGTCGCCCCGGCCTCGGCGAGCGCCGCCCTCGACGAACTGCTCCAGGGCAACCGGCGGTACGCGGGCGGCCGTCCGCGCCGCGCCCGGCCCGCCGGACGGCGCCCGGTCGCCGTCGTCCTCGGCTGTGTCGACTCCGCCGTCCCCGAACTCGTCCTCGACCAGGGCTTCGGCGACCTGCTCTGCACGAGAACGGCCGGGCTGGTGCTGGACGAGGCGGTGCTCGGGGCCGTCCAGTACGGCGTGCAGGAGCTGCGGGTGCCGCTGGTCGTGGTGCTCGGCCACGAGGGCTGCGGTGCCGTCGCCGCCGCGCTCGCCCGGCTGACCACCGGCGCCCCGGTCCCGGGCCACCTGGAACTCCTCGTCGAGGAGATCACCCCGGCCGCCCGCCGCACCCGGGCGCTGCCCGGCGACTGGGCCGGGCACACCATGCGGGCGCAGACCCTGTGGGTGCGGGACGTGCTCCGGGCGGACGGCGCGTTCGCGGGGGCGTCGGTGGTGGCGGCGCGGTTCGACCCCGGCAGCGGGCTGGTCTCGCTGCTGCCCTGAGGGCGGACCCCCGTACGGATGCGGGGGATTGCCCCAGTGCGGCGGGCGGCCCGGGTCCCTAGCGTGAACGCCATGACGGACGCGCGTGACACCGATCTGAAGAAGGACCTCGCCGCCACCCTGCACGCCCGCACGGAGCTGGGGCCGGAGTACGAGTCGGCACTCGTCGACTCCTTCCTGGAGAGGATCGACCAGCGCATCGACGGCGCGGTCGAACGCCGGCTGCGCCGCGGGCTGGCGGAGCAGCGGATGCAGGCGGCCCGCGGGGTCCGCGGGCCGAAGGGGACCGACTCCTGGGGCGAGCGCTTCGGCTTCGGGATCGTCTCGCTGGTGCTGGCGATCCCGCTGTCGGCGATCGGCGGGGGCATCGCCCACCTGCCGGGGCTGCTGGTCACCTGGGTGGGCATCGTCGGCGTCAACGTGGCCCAGGCGGTCCGGCTCAACCCCGGTCTGTTCCGCCACCCCGGCCGCGACGCCGACTGACCCCGCTCAGGCCTGCCGGGTCGGCAGCACGACGATCTGGCCGAGGTTGACGTGCCGGGGCCGGCTGGTCACGTAGGCCGCCAGGTCGGCGATGTCCGCGGCGGCCAGCGAGCCCACCGCCTCCAGCATGCCGCCCAGCTGCCCCCGCAGCTCCTCCGAGCCGATGTGGTCGGCCAGTTCGGTCCGCGTCAGTCCCGGCTCGATGTTGGTGACGCGTACGTCCCGCGGCCCGAACTCGCTGCGCAGCCCCTGCGAGAGCTGGGTGACGGCGGCCTTGGTGGCGCCGTAGACCGCGTAGCCGGGGAAGACGACGTGCGCGCCGATGGACGACACGTTGACGAGGTCGGCGGTGCCGCCGCGCCCGGCCGCCGCCACCAGGTCCCCGGTGAAGGCCCGCAGCACCCGCAGCACACCGGTCACATTGGTGTCGATCATCCGCTCCCACTCGTCGGTGCGGCCCGCCTCGACCGGGTGGGGCAGCATCACCCCGGCGTTGTTGACGACGAGGTCGACCGTGCCGTAGGCCGCGTGCACGGCGTCCGCCGCGGCCCGCACGGACGCCTCGTCGGTGACGTCCGCGGCGACGGCGAGGGCCTGGCCGCCGTCCGCCCGGATCTTCGCCACGACCGACTCCAGCCGGTCCGCGCGCCGGGCGAGCAGCGCCACCCGGGCGCCCTCCCCGGCGAGCCGCACGGCCACGGCCTCCCCGATCCCGCTGGCGGCTCCGGTGACGACGGCGGTACGGCCGGACAGGTTGTCGTACGACATGAGGTACTCCCTGGTCAGTGCCCCGGGGCTGTCCCGGTGGCGTGTCACCACCGTCGCCGGGTTCGCGCGCCCTACCCAGGGATGCGCTTTTCCTGGGTCCGCCAGTACCAGGCTCGCGGCAGCCCGCTCACCTACGATCGAACGCATGGACGGTGATCTCGGAGACTTCCTGCGTTCGCGCCGTGCCCGCATCCGGCCCGAGGAGGTGGGGCTGCCCTCGTACGGCCGGCGCCGGGTGCCCGGGCTGCGCCGCGAGGAGGTGGCACAGCTGGCGGGGGTGAGCGTCGACTACTACATCCGCCTGGAACAGGGCCGGGGACCCGGCGACCCCTCCCGGACGAAGTCCGGGGGTGTCTCCGACGCCGTCCTCGACGCCATCGCGCGCGTGCTGCGCCTGGACGAGACCGAACACGCCCATCTGCGGTCCGTGGCCCGCCCGCGCAGGTCCGCGCGGCGGCCGGCCGGCCCACGGGTCCGGCCCGGTGTGCAGCTGCTGCTGGACGGCATGGACCGGACCGCGGCGTTCGTGCTGGGCCGCCGGATGGACGTGCTGGCCTGGAACGCGCTCGCCGACGCGGTGAACGGCTTCGGCGCGCTCACCCCGGAGCGGCGCAACATCCCGCGCATGGTCTTCCTCGACCCCGCGGCCGGGGACTTCTACCCCGACTGGGCCGCCGTCGCCGCCCAGGCCGTCGCCAACCTGCGGATCAGCGCCGGCCGCCACCCCGACGACCCGGCGCTGAGCGCACTGGTCGGCGAACTCTCCGTCAGGAGCGCGGACTTCCGGCGGCTGTGGGCCGACCACGAGGTCGCGCAGTGCGCGTACGGCGTCAAGCGCGTCCGGCACCCGGTGGCGGGGCTGCTCACGCTGCCCTACGAGACGCTGACGGTCCCGGCCGACCCGGACCAGACGATCGTGGCGTACACCCCGGAACCGGGCTCGGAGACGGCGGAGCGCCTCGCCCTGCTGGGCAGTTGGGCGAAGACCGGCTGAGGCCGGACGGAGTAATGCGCGGGGACCGCCGCACCCCCGTTACCGGGGGGCGGGACGACGGCGGTCCCCGCGAGGGACATGAACCGGGTCAGGGCCAGGTCTCACGTCCGGGCGTCCTTGGAGGTCCGGGAGCCGCTCCGGAGGTCCTTGGACGTTCGGTGCCGGCCGAGGCGGGGAGCCGCTCCCGCCCTGCCGACACCCACTAATCTGCCGGACCCGTGTTAAGCGTGTGCTGCGCGGACGTGACGCGCTCGTACCACTTCCGCGAAGTCCACCGCTCGGACCGGGGAACAGCAAGTTCCCCGGCGTCACGGGCGGTTCACCGGACGTTCGCTACTGCCTGCCGCCCTTGGCGAGAAACGCCAGCAGGTCCTGCCGGCTGACCACGCCCGTCGGCTTGCCCTCGACGAGGACGATCGCCGCGTCGGCCGTGCCCAGCACCGACATCAGGTCCCCGACCGGCTCGCCGGAACCGACCTGCGGCAGCGGCGCGGACATGTGCTTCTCCAGCGGGTCCTCCAGCGAGGCCCGCTTGCTGAACAGCGCGTCCAGCAGCTCCCGCTCGACGACCGAGCCGACGACCTCCGCGGCCATCACGTCCGGGTGGCCGGCGCCCGGCTTGACGACGGGCATCTGCGAGACGCCGTACTCGCGCAGCACCTCGATGGCCTGTCCGACGGTCTCCTCCGGGTGCATGTGGACGAGGGAGGGGATGGAGCCGCCCGCCTTGTCGCTGAGCACGTCGCCGACGCGGGCGCTCGGGCCCTCGTCCTCCAGGAAGCCGTAGTCGGCCATCCACTCGTCGTTGAAGATCTTGCTCAGGTACCCGCGGCCGCTGTCCGGCAGCAGCACGACCACGACGTCGTCCGGGCCGAGCCGCTCGGCGACGCGCAGCGCGGCCACGACCGCCATCCCGCAGGAGCCGCCCACCAGCAGCCCCTCCTCCTTGGCCAGGCGCCGGGTCATCTGGAAGGAGTCCTTGTCCGACACGGCGACGATCTCGTCGGCGACCGTGCGGTCGTAGGCGGTGGGCCAGAAGTCCTCGCCGACGCCCTCGACGAGGTACGGCCGGCCGGAGCCGCCGGAGTACACGGAGCCCTCCGGGTCGGCGCCGACCACCTGGACGCGCCCGTCACTGGCGTCCTTCAGGTAGCGGCCGGTGCCGGAGATGGTCCCGCCGGTGCCCACGCCGGCCACGAAGTGGGTGATCCGCCCCTCGGTCTGCTCCCACAGCTCGGGGCCGGTCGAGTGATAGTGCGAAAGGGGGTTGTTGGGGTTGGAGTACTGGTCCGGCTTCCAGGCCCCGGGGGTCTCCCGGACCAGCCGGTCGGAGACGTTGTAGTACGAGTCCGGGTGCTCCGGGTCGACGGCGGTCGGACAGACGACCACCTCGGCGCCGTACGCCCGCAGCACGTTGATCTTGTCGGTGCTCACCTTGTCGGGGCACACGAAGATGCACTTGTACCCCTTCTGCTGGGCCACGATCGCCAGTCCCACGCCGGTGTTCCCGCTGGTCGGCTCGACGATGGTGCCGCCCGGCAGCAGTTCCCCGCTCTTCTCGGCGGCCTCGATCATCCGCAGCGCGATGCGGTCCTTCACGGACCCGCCCGGGTTGAAGTACTCGACCTTGGCAAGGACGGTGGCCGAGATGCCCTGGGTGACGCTGTTGAGTCTCACCAGCGGGGTGTTGCCGACGAGACTGATCATCGAGTCGTGGAATCGCACCGTTGTCTCCGGTTTGCTTGCAAAAGAAGTGGTCATGGTGGTCCCGCCAGCCTACGGGGCACCTCGGAGGTTCACTCCCCGTTGAGATTGGCGGACGGTCTGTACGGGGCAAGGAGTGGATGTACGGCAACGAGGAGGTGGCGGCGACGTATGACGAGCATGTCGAGGGCACGGGTGGCCCGGCGCATCGCGGCCGGTGCGGCGTACGGCGGCGGCGGGATCGGACTGGTCGGCGCGGCCGCGGTGGGACTGGTGCTGGCCGAGGTGCGGATGGCCAGGACGCGGGTGGGCAACGGCGGCGGTGGCCGGGTGCCGGCGGCCGAGGGCAGCTACGGCGAGGGGTACGGCACTCCTGGTGAACCGCCGGTGCGGCTGGCGATGCTCGGCGACTCCACGGCCGCGGGACAGGGGGTGCACCGGGCCGCCCAGACGCCGGGCGCCCTGCTGGCGTCCGGGCTCGCGGCGGTCGCCGAGCGCCCGGTCGAACTGCGCAGCGTGGCCCTGCCCGGCGCCCAGTCCGACGACCTGGACCGCCAGGTGGCGCTGGTCCTGGGCGCCGCCGCGCCCGTCCCCGACGTCTGCGTGATCATGATCGGCGCCAACGACGTGACCCGGCGCATGCCGCCGACGCGCTCGGTGCGCCATCTGTCGGCGGCGGTACGGCGGCTGCGCACGGCGGGCGCGGAGGTCGTGGTCGGCACCTGTCCCGACCTGGGCACGATCGAGCCGGTGCGCCAGCCCCTGCGCTGGCTGGCCCGGCGGGCGTCCCGCCAGCTGGCGGCGGCCCAGACGATCGGCACGGTGGAGCAGGGCGGCCGCACGGTGTCGCTGGGCGACCTGCTGGGCCCCGAGTTCGAGGCGAACCCGCGCGAGCTGTTCGGCCCCGACAACTACCACCCCTCGGCGGAGGGCTACGCGACCGCGGCGATGGCCATACTGCCGACGGTCTGCGCCGCCCTCGGCCTCTGGCCGACGGAGGAGGAGCGCCCCGACGTCACCCGCCGCGAGGGCTTCCTGCCGGTGGCCCGGGCCGCGGCGGAGGCGGCGGCCGAGGCCGGCACGGAGGTCACGGCGGCCATGCCCACGGGCCCCCGCGGCCCCTGGGCCCTGCTCAAGCGCCGCCGGCGCCACCGCGTCGAGGCGCCCGCCGCCGAGGAGGCCGGGCCGGACGCCTCCCGCAGGGCCGCGGGGAACCGCGCGACCGGCCACGACGAGCCGGCATCCGCCCATCCGCCCCTCGGCGGCCAAGCAAGCGCTTAGAAAGTGCGGTCAGTGTCACACCCCGAGCCGGGTGACCGATGACATACGTACGGGTAACTTCCCAAGCACCCCTGCCAGTCCGTACAGACGTCAATGGAGCCGTGAGATGCCCGAAGCAGTCATCGTCTCGACCGCCCGTTCCCCGATCGGCCGCGCCGTCAAGGGCTCTCTGAAGGACCTGCGCCCCGACGACCTCACCGCGACGATCATCCAGGCCGCCCTCGCCAAGGTCCCCGAGCTGGACCCGCGGGACATCGACGACCTGATGCTCGGCTGCGGCCTGCCCGGCGGCGAGCAGGGCTACAACCTCGGCCGGATCGTCGCCGTGCAGATGGGCATGGACCACCTGCCCGGCTGCACGATCACCCGCTACTGTTCCTCCTCGCTCCAGACCAGCCGCATGGCCCTGCACGCCATCAAGGCCGGCGAGGGCGACGTCTTCATCTCGGCCGGTGTCGAGATGGTCTCCCGCTACGCCAAGGGCAGCTCGGACGGCCTCCCGGACACCACCAACCCGCTCTTCGCCGAGGCCCAGGCCCGGACCGCCGCCACCGCCGCGTCGACCGGCTCCATCTGGCACGACCCACGCGAGGACGGCCTGCTCCCCGACCCCTACATCGCGATGGGCCAGACCGCCGAGAACCTGGCCCGCGTCAAGGGCGTCACCCGCCAGGACATGGACGAGTTCGGCGTCCGCTCCCAGAACCTCGCCGAGGAAGCCGTCAAGAACGGCTTCTGGGAGCGCGAGATCACCCCGGTCACCCTCCCCGACGGCACGGTCGTCAGCAAGGACGACGGCCCCCGCGCCGGCGTCACCCTGGAGGGCGTCGCGGGCCTGAAGCCGGTCTTCCGCCCCGACGGCCTGGTCACCGCCGGCAACTGCTGCCCGCTGAACGACGGCGCCGCCGCGGTCGTCGTCATGAGCGACACCAAGGCCCGCGAGCTGGGCCTCACCCCGCTCGCCCGGATCGTGTCGACCGGCGTCTCCGGCCTCTCCCCCGAGATCATGGGCCTCGGCCCGGTGGAGGCGAGCAAGCAGGCCCTCGGCCGCGCCGGCCTGACCGTCGGCGACATCGACCTGGTCGAGATCAACGAGGCGTTCGCCGCCCAGGTGATCCCCTCCTACCGCGACCTCGGCATCCCGCTGGAGAAGCTGAACGTCAACGGCGGCGCCATCGCCGTCGGCCACCCCTTCGGCATGACCGGCGCCCGCATCACCGGCACGCTCATCAACTCCCTCCAGTTCCACGACAAGCAGTTCGGCCTGGAGACGATGTGCGTGGGCGGCGGCCAGGGCATGGCGATGGTCATCGAGCGCCTGAGCTGACCCCTGAGTGACCGTCACGGGACCCACCGTGACGCCACGGCCCGGTGTTCGGGGAAACTCCGAACACCGGGCCGATTTGTGATCCAATCTCCCCCAGGATGTGACCTATCTCCCTCTGTGGGCATATCACCGCAGGTCAGCGCAGCTGTCCCAGTAAACCCAAGGGCCAAAGTCCTGTCCGGTTCGTGACGTTACGCACTGACAGCTTGATAGTCCACCCTTCAAGCTGATGTAGGAAGTCGGGGGTCGACCTTGAACCGGGAGTACGTCAGTGAGCGCCATGCCGATCGCCTTGCTGCTCACCACGGCCGCCACCGGCGCCGTGGGCGTCGCTGTCCTGCGCACCGTTCTGAAGCTGCGCCGTCAGGTCGCCGAGCTGCACACCCAGCTTGCCCAGAACCAGGCCGCCACCATGCGCGCGCTGCTGCCGGCCGCCCGCACGGCCCACGCGGAGGAGATACGCGCCGCCGTGGCCGAGGCGCTGGCCGAGGAGCGGGAGCGGGAGCTGGCCGAGGCGCGCGCCTTCTGGGCCGCGCAGGAGTCGCGTGACGTCTCCGACACGCCCTCGCTGCTGGGCCTGGCGGACGGTGAGCTGTTCCTGCCCCGGCAGGGCGACTTCGCGGGTCTGGAGCCGGTCGCCGAGGCGACCGCGGAGACCGACGAGTTCACCGGCGGTGCGGCCGAGTCGCCGGAGCTGGCCGCGGCCCGTCGCCGGCACCCCTCGCACCCGGACTTCGTGCCGGTGCAGTCCCCGGTCGTCAACGACCACGAGCGCACGGTGTCCACGCTGGAGCAGCTGGCCGAGTCGCAGGTCGAGCTCTCCGACGTGCGTCCGGGACCGCTCGGCACGCTGGACGTCTACGTCTTCGCCGACGGCACCACCCTGTGCATGACGCCGGGGCACCGGGAGACCGCCGAGCGGCTCGCCGCCGCGCTGGGCGCCGGTGAGACGCCGTACCTGCTGGGCGGGTCGGGTGTCTCGGGCGCCTACACGCTGACGTTCGCGTGCGGCGAGGAGAACGTGTACATCCTGGCGGACCGGGTCATAGCCTCGCTGTGACCCCGGGGGCGCCGGGGCTCACACCCCCGCCCTCTTCTGCGCCTCCTCCACCAGGCGCACCGCGTCGCCGACCTGCGCGTCGCTGTCCAGCACCACCGCCAGGTCGTTCCCGGCGACGGTGATCTGGTCGGCGACCGCGAACATCCCCGCGTCCGGCATCTCGCGGGCGTCGGCGTCCGGTTCCTCGACCGTCTGCGCCCAGTTCGCCAGCTGCCTGGCCAGAGCCAGCGCCTCCGCGGCGGCCCCTCGTTGCAGCCGGCTCTGCGGTGCCGCCCTCAGCTTGTCGGCGAAGTGCTCCACGGCACGGGTAAGAGGCGTCGTATCAACCACGCCGCGAGCGTAACGCGTGCCACCGGCCGTCCTGTCACGACTGTTGCCAACACGCCAACACTCAGGCACGGTGACGTGAAGGACCGGCTACAACCCCCTTTGCGCACCGGAGGCGCCGATGTCCCAAGTCTTCTCCGAGGAGACCCATCGCAACATGCTCGCCCGCATCCCCCACTGCACCGGTCGTGAAGTGGCCGACTGGTTGCGCACCGTAGACGAAGGCCCGTCCCTCTTCCGCTTCGAGGAAAAGGTCAGCTGGCTCCGCCACGAACACAACCTCGCGTACGGCCACGCGAAGGCGCTGATCCACGAGTACGACCTGAGGAGGGCCGCGCGCAAACTTCTCTAGGCGCGCACAGCAGACGGCGAAGGGCCCCGGGCGGTGCCCCGGGGCCCTTCGGTGCTCGTACCGGCTCCGTCCGCCGAAGCCCGCGGCGGAGCTAGTCGCTGCTGCTGAAGATCGCCACCAGGCGCAGCATCTCGACGTAGATCCACACCAGCGTCATGGTGAGGCCGAACGCGGCCAGCCAGGCCTCGTTCTTCGGGGCACCGTAGGCGATGCCGTCCTCGATCTGCTTGAAGTCGAGGGTCAGGAAGAACGCGCCGAGCAGGATCGCGATGATGCCGACGATCGCGCCGAGCGGGCCGAAGCTGCGCAGGCCGCCGTCCTCGGCGACGCCGAACGCGACCAGCAGCAGGTTGACCGCCATGACCACCACGAAGGCGATGGCGATGGCCATGCCGATGCGGGCGTAGCGGGCGGTGACGCGGATCCAGCCGGCCCGGTAGACCAGCAGGGTCGCGCCCGAGACCGCCATGGTGCCGAGCACCGCCTGGAACGGGGCGCCGCTCCACTGGCTGTTGTACATCTCGCTGATGACGCCGAGGAAGACGCCTTCGAACGCGGCGTATCCCAGGATCAGCGCGGGCACCGGGGTGCGCTTGAAGCTCTGGATCAGGGCGAGGACCATCGCGATGATCGCGGCGCCGAAGGCCAGGCCGTAGCTGGTGGCCGAGACCGGCAGCAGCGCCCAGGCGAGGGCCGCGCCGACGGCGACCGTGCCCAGCGTCATGGCCGAGCGCAGGACGACGTCGTCCATCGTCATCCGGCCGGTGGTGGCCGGGGCCTGCGGCGGGGCACCCTGCTGGAGGTCCTGCTGGGCGTAGGGGTTGTCCGCGTACGGGTTCTGCGCGTAGGGGTTGCCGCCCTGTGCGTACCCGGCCTGCGGCGCGGTGTTGAAGCCCGCGTAGCCGTTGTCGCGGCTGAACCCCCGTCGCGAGAAGACCGGGTTGCTGCTCCTCATTTCACTCCTCCATGGCCGCCGTGCGCGGCCTTGGCGTCAAGAGTAATAGGTTGGCAAAGGATTGACCCTAGTACCTGGGGAGGATCTTTCCCTCGCAATGCTGCGCAACACGCTACGCGGAGCCCTGATTCCCGGCCAGGGAGGGCTTCATTCCATCGGGAACCCGGTGTACGCCTCCGCCAGGTCGGTCTCGGCCGCCCGGGAGGAGGCGATCCGGCCGAGCCGGGCGAGCTGGAGGCGGGCGTCGAAGGGGGTGTCCTCGGGCCCGGTGTGGAGCAGGGTCGTCATGTCGTACGAGAACCGCTCGGCCTGCCAGATCCGGCGCAGGCAGGTCGCCGAGTAGCTCTCCAGCAGCCCGGAGGAGCCCGTCTCCTTCTCGTGCGCGAGGGCGCGGGCGAGGGTGACGACGTCGCCGACGGCGAGGTTCAGCCCCTTGGCGCCGGTCGGCGGGACGATGTGGGCGGCGTCCCCGGCGAGGAACACCCGGCCGTGCCGCATGGGCTCGTGGACGTAGGAGCGCATGGGCGTGACCGACTTCTGGGTGATCGGGCCGCGCTCCAGGCGCCAGTCGTCGTCGGTCTCGAAGCGGCGGTCCAGCTCGTCCCAGATCGCCTCGTCGCTCCAGTCCTCGGCGTCGGTGCCCGCGGGCACCTGGAGGTAGAGGCGGGAGACGGACGGGGAGCGCATGGACAGCAGGGCGAAGCCCCGGTCGTGGCGGGCGTAGACCAGCTCGTCGTGGGAGGGGGCGACATCGGCGAGGACGCCCAGCCAGGAGTAGGGGTAGGTGCGCTCGAAGACCCGGGAGACGGACTCGGGGAACGCCTTGCGGGCGACGCCCCAGAAGCCGTCGCAGCCGACGACGTAGTCGCACTCCAGGACCTCCTCCCGGCCCTCGTGCCGGAACCGGACCCGCGGCCGCGCGCTCTGCGCGTCCAGGACCTCCAGCGCCTCCGCCTCGAAGAGCAGCGGGCCGCCCTCCTTGAGCTGGAGGGCGATGAGGTCCTTGCAGACCTCGGTCTGGGCGTAGACCATCACGGACCGGCCGCCGGTGAGGCCGGGGAAGTCGACGCGGTGGCGCTGTTTCCCGAAGCGCAGCTCGATGCCGTCGTGGCGCAGCCCCTCGCGGTCCATGCGCTCCCCGGCGCCGGCCGCGCGGAGCACGTCCACGGTGCCCTGCTCCAGGATTCCGGCGCGCTGGCGGTGCTCGACGTAGGAGCGGTCGCGGCTCTCCAGGACGACGGAGTCGATGCCGGCGTTGTGCAGGAGCCGCGCGAGGAGGAGCCCGGCGGGCCCGGCTCCGATGATGCCGACGGTGGTGCGCATCGGTCGTTCCCTTCCGTGGGTGGTCGCTCTGATCGTCCGGCGATCGCGATCTGTCCGGCGAGCTTGTTCGCCCAGTGAAATTTATTTCACCAGTTGCCCCAGAGTCTCCGCTCACGGGTACCCGATGTCAACGGTGTGCGCGCGGCCGGCCGCCGGGCCCGCCGGAGGCGGTCGTGGGCCCGGCGGCCGGTGCGCGGGACGGCGGTTCGGGGGTCAGCGACCCGGCCAGCCGTCCAGGTGGCGGTGCATGGTGACGTCGGACTGCGGGTCGCCCTTCGGGGCGCTGGCGACCGCGTCGTGCAGCACGGCGGTGACCTCGGCGGCGAGCCCGTCGGCCTTCGAGCGCAGTTCGGTGGCGGGCAGCGTGGAACGGGTCAGGTCGTCCAGCCGGCGGTGGATGTCGGCGAGCTTGCCGCGCGCGGTGCCGTCGAGGAGCAGCGCGTTCGGCGTGGAGACGACGAACTGGTAGGCGCCGGCCAGGGTCTGGCAGCCGGTGCACTCCTTGTTGGCGGCGTCGCTGAGGTTCACGGCGTTCAGCCGGGTGTGCTCGCCCGCGATCGTGACGATCTGGAAGGAGAGGGCGACCGAACGGCAGTGGTCGTCCGCCGAACAGCCGGCCGAGACGGCGTTGGCCTGGTTGCGTACGCCGGCGGCGTTGACCTTGCCGAACTGACGGATCGTGAACGAGTCCCGGGCCTGGGTGTGGTGGCCGCGGTCGGCGTGGCTGAAGACGTAGTCGGAGGCGACCGCGGCGTGCGCCGGGGCGGCGGTCGCGGCCTGGGCGGGCACGGCGGTGGCCGCGCCGGCGACCCCGGCCGCGAACAGGCCGATGCGGACGGCCCGCCGGGTGAGCGGGCCCGTGGCCGGGCGTGGTTTTCGGTGACTGCTCATGGACTGCTCCTGTGCTTCCGTACTGCTGCGATGGATGGTTCGGTGCGGCCCGACCCGCGGCGCCCGTCAGGACGCGGCCGGACTCGGCGGCTCACTGGTCGGCGGCACGGACGGGCTGGGGGACGGGGAGTCCTGGGTGCTCGGGGTCGGCGAGGGCGACGGCTCGGGTTCCGGCGCGCCCGTCCCGGCGGACGCCGAGGGCGCCGGCTCGGTCGCGGATCCCCCGCCGGTCGGCACCGGTGTCTTCGTGGCACCCCGCGCGGGTTCGCCCGACACCGAGGCGGACGGCGACGCCGAGGCGGACGCGCCCCGCGACGTCTGCTCGGCCGAGGGCGCCGCGCCGGGGCCCGCCGGGGTGCCCGTCGCACCCGGCACGGTGTCCGCGGGAGCCCCGGATCCGGCCGGCGCGTCCGGGGTCGAGGCCTGCCGCGACGGCGGTTCCTCGGTCGGCACCCCCGGCTGCAGGATCGGGGCGATCGGCGGCTGCTTGGGCAGCGGCTTCGGCGTCACCCCGGACACCCAGGCGTAGCTGAGCCCGGTGAGCGCGGCCAGGGCCAGGGCGCAGACCGCCAGCCGGAGCGCGGGCCGGCCGTCGGTGGAGCGCTTCGCGGCCCGGAAGATCCGTCCGCCGATCTTCACGGACAGATAGACGACGCCGGCCATCGGGCAGAGCAGCATCACGCTGCCGATGGAGCCGACCAGCCCCTCGACGATCTTCCCGTCCACGAACGCCGAACCGGTGCCCATGAGCTGCTCGGTCAGCGAGCGCGTCATCGTGGTCAGGATCCGCGGCAGGTTCCACAGCGCGTACCCGAGTTCGCCGATGATCAGCGGGACCATCGTCAGCACCCAGGTGGCGACGATCGTGCGGGCCGACTTCTTCAGCCCGGCGACCTCCTCGCGGGCCTTGTCCCCCCTCGGTCCCGGCACCAGGCCCAGCAGGATCGGCTTGATCTTGCCGTAGAGGTCCGGGACCCCGGCCAGGTCGCCGAGGATGTAGTAGCCGTCCAGCCGGACGGCCGGCATCAGCTGCTCCAGGATCTCGAAGTGCCCGAGGTAGACCGTGGCCAGGAAGAACTGCGCGCCGGTCGCGAAGTAGGCGCCGGCCATGGCCAGCATGAAGACGATGTTGAAGTAGACGCCGCCCAGGTCGGTGCGGAGCCGGCCGCCCCGCCCGATCCGGTAGACGTCGGTGACGTCGGTGTACATCGAGGGCCAGATGAGGAAGAGCCCGCACCCGATGCAGCCGGGGCGGGCTCCGCCGTATCTGCACGCCGAGGCGTGGCCGAACTCGTGGAAGACGAGGGAGGCCACGGTGAGCACGAACACGACGAGGATCAGGACCGGCTGGTCGAGCACCTCCAGGACGGGCTCGATCGCCCCGAAGAACCCGAACAGCCAGACGTCCATGGCCACGACCGAGGCCAGCACCAGCGCGACCACCAGCGGCCGGTGCAGCCAGGCCAGCGAGCGCGCGATCTTCGCCGTGCGCCGCTCGTCGAAGATGACCCGGTGGCCCTTGAGGGCGAGCAGCAGGTCGGAGCGCGGCGCGTCGACCTCGTCGTCCTCCTGGCCCTCCGGGACCGTCACCCCGAGCGGTTCCAGCTTCTTCTCGACGAGGAAGCGGATGTTCTCCCCGCTGACCTCACGGCCGAAGCGGGCGCTGACCCGGTGGGCGATGGCCTCGGTGTCGCGGACGCCGTCGACCGACGACGCCACCAGGTACAGCAGCCTGGACAGCTGCACGACCTGCCCGTCCCCCCGACGGGCGATGTACTTGGGCTCGGTGAAACCCGACCCCTGGTACTCACCGTGCAGCCGCAGCCCGGCGCTCAGCCTCGGCACCGGCGGCGGCGGGTCGACCACCGGCAGGGTGCCCGTCGCCACCTGCTCGTAGGTCACCGGCCAGCCGCCGGGTCCGGGCACCGGGCCCGTGTCGTACAGTGCGGCGGCCCCGTCACCGAGCACCGTCATATGTGGTCTCCCCCCAGAGTCCCCATGGTGTTCCCCCCCCCGGTAGCCGGGAGCGCCACCGCCGGGGCGACGGCGGTGGCGCTCCAGGGAACTACTGGGTGACGCTGATCGTCTGCGCGGCCGACGACTGGGCGGACGACCAGGCGGAGTGGTCGTTGATCGCGGCCGACTGGTTCGACGCGTCGATGTTCGCGACGTGCTTGGTGACGTTGACGGTCTTGCCGAAGCTGAACTTCAGGCGGCCGAGGGCCTCACGGCCCGGCAGCAGCTCGGCGGACTCGTTCTCCAGCTCGTTCATGTCCATGCTCATGACGGATGTCCTTTCGTGTGGTGTGCGAAGAGATCGGGTGCGAGGGCGGTGCTACTGGGCGACGTTGATGCTCTGGGCGGCGCCGGAGTCGGCCACCGACCACACGGAGTGGTCGTTCAGGGCGGCGGACTGGTTGGCGGCGTCGATGTTCGCGACGTGCTTGGTGACGTTGACCGTCTTGCCGAAGCCGAACTTCAGCCGGCCCAGGGCCTCGCGACCCGGCAGCAGCTCCGCGGACTCGGCCTCGAGCTCGTGGGCGTCCATCATGATGTTTCCCCCTCAGGGATAGACATTTCCGATCGGACCGAGTCAGGTTCCCCCCGGACTCTGTCCAATCTGGTCGGACGAGCTGTCCAACGAGATTGGACACTACGGGCCCGGAGGGGCGCCGCGCAACCCCTTCGTGGAATCACCCTCTCGGCCGATTGCGGACCCGACCGTAGAATCGGCCCCGGCATGGAGGATTCCGCCGGCGGCGAGCAGGAAGTGACGGTCAGTGTCCAACGCACTGCAGCAGTTGATCCGTGAGCACCTCGACCGCAAGGGCTGGTCCTACGGTGACGTGGCGCGCCGCGGTGGCGTCCCCCGGTCCACCGTCCACCACCTGGCCACCACCGAGCGCGTGGTCCGCATGCCCCAGGCGGCGACCCTGGAAGGGCTGGCCAAGGGGCTGGACATCCCGCTGGAGACGGTGCGCCGCGCCGCCGCCGAGGCCTGCGGGATCCATGTGTACGACGCCTCGCCGGGCGCGGCCGCGAACAGCGCCGCCGGTTCCGCCGACCCCGAGGTCGCGCTGCTCATCGCGAGCGTCCAGAAGCTGTCGGCGGACGACCGCCGCCATGTCACGGCACTGGTCGAGTCACTGCTGGACCGTTCCGCCAAGGAGAAGTGACCGGCGTTCGAACCACTCTCGGACGTACTTCCGTCAAGTCGGAAAAAGAATCCAACTCCGCACGAAAGAGTCAAGATCCCCGGCTAGTGTCTCGTCCTGCCCGGGCCGCGAGAGCCGCACGACCACGGGCTCTCAGGGGGAGATGTGTTGTTCGTGCACGGCGGACCGGCGACGGCCGTGGTCCGGGGCCCCGACGGCGAGTCTGTCGTCCTGCTGTCCGGGGAACTGCCCGAGGTGCTGACCGACGCCTCGGTCGGCGAGCTCCTGGATCTGGCCGCGGCCATCCTGGACCCCGGCGAGCTGGTCCTGTTCGAGGAGTGCCTGGACGCCCTCCGCCGCAACGGCATGAGAGCAGGCCGCCGCATCGAGATCGACGGCGCGGTCCTGACGGTGTACGAGGGCTGACGGCACAGCCCGCCTCGGGGAGGCGGGCTCGGTACCCGGAGTGGGATTCGAACCCACACTGGCCCGCGTTTAAGGCGGTTGCGTCTACCAGTTGCGCCATCCGGGCAGAGACTGGACGGCCTTGCCGCGAAGATCGCTGCGGCCTCAACTGCCCCTTAATAAGGGTTAGTTGAAGACCTGTCCAGACAAGGACAACACTACTGCGTCAACATGACGCCCCATCACATCGGGCCCGGATGTGTGCCGTTGGCCCGGTGGAGCACGCGGTCGTTCTTCTCCCGGTCATGACTCCCCCGACTATGCGTCTGGCACTTGAAGACAGCCTCTCGCAGGACAGAGTGCCGACACAGGCGGGAAACCGGTCAACGATCGACCCGAAACGCCCCGAAGGGGTGAACGCCCGCCGGGCACGGGGCGCCCGAGACCGGATCGGGCGCCCCGACGTGCGGCGCGGCGGGCCGCCGGCCTAGGGCGAGGACCGTTTCGCCAGCCGGGTGAAGTTCTCCTCGCCGTGCCCGGAGTCGACGACCTCCCGCAGACGTTCCTCGACCATGGCCGCGACAGGCAGGCCGGGCGCCATCCGCAGCGCGTTGGTGATGTCCTTGCGGGCCAGCCGGGCGCTGAACTGCCGGGGGTACCGGTCCTCCAGCATCTGCTTGCCGAATCGTTCCAGCATCCGGCTCGACCCGGACGACGCCCCGAGCGCCGCCAGCACGGTCCCGGGATCCAGGCCCAGCCGGTCCGCCAGGCCGAAGCCCTCCCCGAGGACCAGCACGTTGCCGATGTGGACGACCTGGTTGACCAGCTTCATCGCCTGGCCCTGGCCGAGGCCGCCGGTGAGGAACACGCTGCCGCACAGGGTGCGGACGAACTCCTCCACCTCCGCCGGGAGTTCCCCCTCCCGGGCGCCGGCGTAACAGGTCAGCCCCCCGTTCCGGGCCAGTTCCACGCTCCCCGACACCGGGCAGTCGACGTACCCGATCCCGCGCTCGCCGAGGACCCGCGCCGCCTCCCTGGCCGACACCGGGTCGTGCGAGGTGAGGTCCACCACCCAGGACGCGGCCCGCACCTCCCCGACGACGTCCAGGACCTCGGTGCCCGACGGCAGGCACAGCGCCACGATCGGGGCCTCCCCCGCCGCCGTCGCGGGCGCCGATCCGCCGGCCCGGAGGAACTCCTCGGTCCGGCCGCGCCCGGCGGCCGCGCGCACCGGGTAGCCGGCGTCCAGGGCGCGGCAGGCCATCGGCAGGCCGAAGACGCCCAGCCCGTACCAGTCGACCGCCCTCATCCGCGCGGGCTCCCGCCGCATTCCTCCACCGCGGGGAAGGCGTCCGACAGGAACACCGTCTGCGCCATCATGCGCAGGCCGGACATCTTCTCCCGGAAGGCCTCGATCGTCTCCTCCGGGTGGATGGTGTCGATCACGGCGTTGTCGCCGAAGGAGTTGAACTGGTGCGAGGTGCCGCGCGGGATCTGCATGTCCACGATCGACGCCTCGGGCACCCGGAAGCTGTACCGGGTGCGGTCGCTGCCGGGCATCGGGTCGCTCTCCACCTCCAGCTTGAACGGGGTCACCCCGTTGACGAAGGTGTAGCGGAACGGCGAGAGCGCGGACACGTGGATGGTGGTGTCCCCGCCGGTGATCAGCCGGACCATCCGGGCGCCGGTGTGGTAATGCATGCGTGAACAGGCGCCCCGCTCACCGACGTTGAAAAGGTCCATACAGTAACGGCTGGCGGAGTAGCCGTCCATGGGCTTGGCCAGCATGTACACATGGCCCTCCTCGAAGTACTGGGCGCGGACCACGCCGTCGTCGTCCGGGGTCAGCGCCGTCTCCGCGGCGTGGCCGTTGCGGACGACCTGGGCCAGCGCGTGCACCAGCGCGTTCGCCGCGGCCGGCGGGAGCGAGGCGACCGGCGTGACCACGCAGGATCCCGCGTCCTGGAACCGGTCGAGGTCGTGCACCTCGTTCTCGTCGTCGGGGTTGTTCTTCAGGGTCGTGGACACGGCGCATTCCCCATTTCTGCTGATTGGCTTGCGGCACGCGGAGAGGTCCGCGGCCGTCTCGTCTGCGGCGGGGTGCCGCCCCCGGTCACAGGGCCTCGCCCTCCACCACCACGGCGGCCTCGACCGCGGCCAGGCGGGCCAGGCACTCCGTCCGGTCCGCGCCGGTGACGACCGCGTAACCGACCCGGGAGCGGAAGCCGTTCGGGGGCAGCCGGACCTGCCGCCCCTCCGGCACGATGGCCTCGAACCGCTCCAGGCCGGGGAACCGGCCGGGGTCGCGCTCCAGCCGCAGCCGCCGGAACGTCATGTCGTGCGGCGGGTAGATCATGTGGACGGCCGCCGTCCGGGAGCGGTCCGCGGCAAGCCGCGGTTCCCGGCCCACGGCGACGTCGGCGGTCGCCGCCGACAGGTCGACGCCGGTCGCGAGCGTGCCCAGGTGCGGGATGAGATCGCCGCCGAGCCGGACGTTGATCTCGATGATCCGCGGGCCGCGGGCGGTCAGCCGGAACTCGGTGTGGGTGGCCAGGTCGTCCAGGCCCGCCGCCCGGTGCGCCGCGGCCACCAGCCGCAGCGCCTCGGGCAGGTCCGGGTGCGGGGCGGTCGGCACGACGTGCCCGACCTCCTCGAAGTACGGCGCCGGTCCCAGGACCTTCTCCGCCACGAACAGCGGCCGGGTGACGCCCCGCCAGGTCAGGGCGTCCACGCTGTACTCGGGCCCGTCCAGGTACTCCTCGACCAGGACTCCGCCCGGTCCGTCGATCTCGCTGTACCGGGCCCTGGTGCCGGCCGTCATCGCGTACCCGGCGAGCAGCCGGTCCTTGTCGTCGGCCCGGACGACGCCGATGCTCCCGCCGAGGTCGCGCGGCTTGAGCACCACCGGGTAGCCGATGTCCTCGGCCGCGTCGAGCGCCTCCCGCTCGTCCCGGGCGACGGCGAACCGCACCGGCCCGAGCCCGGCCGCGTCGAGACAGGCCCGCAGCGCCGCCTTGTCCTTGCAGCGCCGTACGGCCTCGGGGGCGGCGTGCGGCAGGCCCAGCGCGGCGGCCAGCTCCGCGACCGGCTCCACCAGGGCGTCGTCGTAGGTGAGCAGGCCGTCGGGCGCCTCCTCGCGGGCGATGCGGGCCACGGCGGCCGCGTCGCGCGGGTCGGCACGGTGGAAGCGGCTGACGTACGGCCGCTGCCAGGACAGCTCCCGGTCGTCGACGAGGATCAGGTCCACGACCTCGCCCATGGCGGCCAGGGTGTACTCCCGGAAGGGGCGCCCGGTGCTGGCCACCATCAACAGCCGCGGCCTGCCCCCGGGCGGGGACGGGTCCGGGCCGGGCGGGTTCCGGGGCGTCTCCGGTGCGGTCATGTCCGGGGTTCTCCTTCCGTGTCCGCCGGGACGGGGGCGTCCTGGCGCAGCGACCAGGTCGAGCGGTCGCCGGAGTCGGTGACCTCGACGCCCATCCGGGCCAGCTCGGCGCGCAGGTCGTCGGCGCGCGCCCAGTCGCGGCGGGCGCGGGCGGCGGCGCGGTCGGCGACCAGCCGGTCCACCAGGAGCCGTCGCTCACGGGGCAGTTCGGCGGGGCGGGGACCGCGGACGAGCTCCGAGGGGTCGAGGGTGGTCAGGCCCAGGCCGAGCAGGGCGTCGGCGGCGGCGAGGACGACGTGCAGGCCGCGGTCGGTGATCTCCGCGTCGCGCACGGCCTGCTGGACTTCGGCCAGGGCCTGCGCGGTGTTCAGGTCGGCGCAGACGGCCCCGTCGAGGGCGTCCAGGAAGCGGTGGGCGGCCGGGTCGTCGGGGGGCAGCAGGCGCCGGGCGCCGGCATAGGTCTCCACGTGCGGGAAGGGGGTGCCGGCGGGCCGGCGGCGGGCCAGCAGGCGGCGCAGGGTGCCCTGGGCGGCGACCACGTCCTCGTGGGTGTAGTTGAGGTCGCGGTGGTAGTGGCCGCGCAGCAGGAACAGCCGGAAGGCCAGCGGGTGCAGGCCCTCGTCCGACAACTCGCCCAGGCGGGGCGCCCGTTCCCGGGCCAGCGGCTGGTTGTCCGCGGTCAGCGCGCCGTGGTGCATCCAGTGCCGCACCCAGGGGCGGCCGTCGCCGAGGTGGGCCTCGCACTGCGCGATCTCGTTGACGTGGTGCATCGAGCGGTGGTGGCGGCCCCCGGTGTGGAAGTCGAGGTGCGGGCCCAGCAGGCTCATGCTCGCCGCGCTGCACGGCAGATGGCCGCCCGGCAGCCCGCGGCCCCACGGGGAGTCCCAGGTCGTCGCCGGGCTCGCCGCCGGACCGACGCGCCGCCACAGGGCGAAGTCGTTCTTGTTGCGGCGGCCCGGGATGCTCTCCACCCGGACGCCGTCGCGCTGGCCGTCCAGGTCCATCCCGGCGAGTTCCCCGTAGCCCGGGGAACGGGAGGTGTCGAAGTACAGGCCCGAGTCGAGGTCGTAGCCGAAGCCGTCGCGCTCCAGCCCGGCCGCCATGCCGATCATCGCGTCCAGGTGGTCCGAGGCCCGGGTGTAGTGCGCGGCGGGCAGGACGTTCAGGTCGGCCAGGTCGCCGAGGAACTCCTTGGTGTTCAGGTCGGGGTCGGCGCCCCGGGCCACCTCGGCCTGGACGATGTCGGTGATCATCATGACGTGGCGGACCGGCAGGCCCTTCCAGCGCAGCGCCCGCCGCAGCATGTCCACACACACGTAGCCGCGCAGGATGCCCAGGTGGGGCGGGCTGAACGCGATGGGCCCGCAGCTGTACACGCGCACCGGTTCGCCCGGCGGGCCGGACGGCTCGAACACCTCCGGCCGGCGGCTGAGCGAGTTGTACAGACGGAGCCGCGCACCCGAGTTCACAGGCGTCCCTCCGCACCGGCGTCCGCGCGGACGGCGCCAAAGTCCCCGCCGGGCCCCACGGCAGGCCCCGCGCCGGGCTCCTCCCCCAGGTCCACCGTCGCGGCCAGCTCCCGCCGGATGATCTTCCCGGTGGCGGTCCGGGGGATCCGGTCGGCGAAGACGATCCGCCGGGGCAGCGCGTTCGCGGAGAAGGCCCCCTTCAGATGCCGGAAGACCTCGCCGCGGCCGTGGTCGGGCGAGACCACGACCGCGGTGACGGCCTCCCCGTCCGTGACGTCGGCGACGGCGACGCAGGCGGCGTCCCGCACCCCGTCCAGCCGCAGCAGGACGCGCTCCATCTCCTCCAGGGAGACCGCCTCGCCCCGCACCTTGGCCATGTTCTTGGTCCGTCCGGTGATGACCACGAGCGGGCCCGCGGTCTCCGCGGACTCCACCTCGTAGCCGAGGTCGCCGGAGTGGAACCAGCCGCCCCGGAAGGCCTCCTCGGTGGCCTCGGGGTTGCCCGCGTACCGGGACATCACGTTGTGCCCGCGCATCCGGATCTCGCCGGTCTCGCCGGGCCGGGCGCGCTCCCCGGAGTCCGTGAACACCGCGACCTCGTTGCCGTGCACGGCGGTGCCGATGGAGGGGATGTCCGTGTCGAGCATGAGCCGCCGGTACTCGTGCTCGGAGAGGTCGACCGGCACCGTGCTGGAGAAGTTGGTCGTCTCCGTCAGCCCGTACCCCTGCACCACCCGGACCCCGAAGGCGCGCCGCACCTCGGCGCAGGTGCGGGCGGACAGCGGCGCGGCGGCGGTCAGGAAGTAGGCGAAGCCGGCGGGCAGCCGCGGCTCGCGCCAGGTCTGCAGCAGGGAGTCCAGGACGCTGGGCACCGCGCTGGCGAACCGCGGGCGGTACCGGTCGATGAGCCCCGGGTACTGGAACGGGCCGAACGCGCGGGCCATGACCGTGTGCGAGCCGGAGAACAGGGGCGATATCAGGGTGGTGTGCACGCCGTTGGCGTGGTGGATCGGCAGGAAGCCCAGGATCCGCTCGCCCCGGCGGACCCGGTGGTGGCGGACGAACGCCTCGGCGTTGGCGACGGCGTTGCGGTGGGTCTGGGCGACCGTCTTGGACGCCGCCGTGGACCCGGAGGTGCCGAAGAGCAGCGCATCGGCGTCCGCCGCCACCTCGGGCAGGCCGTCCGGACCGTCGGGCAGCAGCGCCGGGTCCGGCACCGTCACCCCGCCGGGCAGCGGCTCCCGCTCGTCCAGCACCGCCGGCGGGCACAGCACCGCCACCGCCGAACGGGCGTCGCTCTGCTGGAGCACCCGCTGCGCCGGGTCGCCCGGGCCGAGCAGCAGACAGGCGGCGCCGGAGCGCAGGACGCCGAAGAGCGTGGCGATGGAGACCGGCTCGTTGAGCGGCAGCAGCCCCACCACGTCGCCCTCGCGCACGGCGAGTTCCCGGCGCAGCCAGCGGGCGATCCGCCCGCTCCACACGTCCAGCAGCCCGAAGGTCAGGACGGTCTCGGTGCCGTCGGCGGCGACGGCGGTCAGATACGGCGCGTCGGGCATGTCGCGGGCGCGGGCCGCGATCGCCGCCGGCACGCCGGGGTGCGGTCCGGCGTAGCGGGACGAGGGTGTGCCCAGGTAGGTGTGGACGGCCGCGTGGTCCCGGTCGGTCGCGGTCATACGGCCTCCCCGTGGCGGGCGTCGCCGGCGGGTCCGGGGGCGTCGCCCGGGGAGCCGCCGGTGAGGCCGCCGACGGCGTCGGCGACCGTGCGCACGGACACGAACGTGTCCTGGGTGATGAGGCCGGAGGGGAAGCGGACGCCGAAGGTCCGCTCGATGTCCACGATCAGGGCGGCGATGGACAGCGAGTCCACGCCGCGCTCCCTGAGCGGGGTGTCCGGGTCCGCGCTGTCGTCCGCGGCTCCCGCCTTGAGCTGTCGGACGACCAGTTCCTCGACCGTCCGCGTCACGTCGTTCATGCGCGCGTTCTCTCTTCCTCTCTCGGGTCCCGGGCTCTGCCGGGGTGGCTGGGGGCCGCGGGCGCGCGGTGCGGCGCCGGTCCGTGCACCCCGCCCGCCCCGCGCGCTCCGGTCAGGTGCGCACTCTGTTCGACTGCGGATACGGCACGGTCGAACGCGGGGTGCCCCGGACGGCCCGCTGCCGGTCCGCCAGCCGGTCCAGGGCCACCGACAGCTCCTCCCAGCGGCGGGCGCTGGTGATCCGCACCGTGCCGCCGGACAGACCGAAGGTCAGCAGGCCGGGGAAGACGGACACGCCCGTCTCCCGCAGCAGGTCCCGGAAGCAGAGGTAGGAGTCGGTGTAGCCGTCGAAGTCGAGGGCCAGGTTGATGGAGTACGCCGCCGGCATCACCGAGACGCCGGGCAGGTCCAGGCCGCCCGCGGTGGCCTCGCGCAGCGCCAGCAGGGACTCCTGCCGGGCCAGCCGGTCGGCGCGGTAGGTCCGGTAGGCGGCGGCCAGGGCGCGCGGCTCCAGCCCGTACCCCGGCTCGAACTCCGCGCACTCGCGCGGGCCCGGCTCCTCGACGCCGGTGACGAGCCAGCGCTCCATCCGCGCCAGCACCTCCACCAGGGTGTAGAAGAACGAGGGCGGTCCGCCGAAGGTGGTGGACGCGTACTCGTAGTACGCGTCCACGAAGACGCGGTCGGCGATGATCCAGCCCACCTTGAGGCCGGGGGCCGACCAGTTCTTCGAGAGGCTGTTCACCCGGATGACGTGCGGTGCCGCGCGCAGCTTGGACGGGGTGACCGGGCGGCCGAGCCACTCGTGGCACTCGTCCAGCACGATGGCCGTGTTCGGCGAGGCCGCCTGGATCAGTTCGCCCAGTTCCTCCTCGGTGACCAGGGCGCCGGTCGGGTTCGCCGCGGTCTGGAGCAGCACCAGGGGCGTGTCCGGGCGCAGTTGCTCGATCAGCGGGCGCAGCGACGTCGTGCCGTCCTCGGCGGGCAGGGGCACCAGCCGTACGTCACAGCGCCGGGCCACGGACTCCACCAGCGGCGGGTAGTTGGGCACGGCGCACAGGGCGGGCGCGGTGGGGGTGGCGCCCAGCAGCAGGAAGTCGGCGAGGCTGCTGATGGCGAAGGTGGCGCCCATCGTCAGGGCGACGTTCTCGGCGTCGTAGGCGGAAAAGCCCATCCGGGCCGACTCGTACCCGGCGACCGCCTCCCGGGAGGCGTCCCGGCCGCGGGAGTCGGAGTAGCCGTACCAGTCGCGGTCCAGCGCGTGGCCGACGCATGCCTTGAGGGCGCCGGGCAGCCCCCAGGCCTCCTCGTCCACGGCTCCGCCGGAGAGGATCACGTCGGCGCTGGGGCGCAGGTCGCCGTAGAGGTCGTCGCGGAAGTAGAAGTTGAACATCTCCTTCACGAAGCGGACCGTGGCCCGCGAGGACAACACCTCCTCGCCGCTGAACGTCCGGCGCACCGCTGACTCCCGCCAGCGGGCGGCGAGTTGGGGCCGGGTGCTGTGCGGGCCGAGTTCGCTCTCCACCCGGCCCAGATACAGGTCGCGCAGTTCCATGGGGTCCGTCGGATCGACGGCCCGCCGGAAGATGTCGATCAGCCGTTCGTCCGGTGCGGGGTCCATGAGCACCCCGGCGGCCGGGGCGGCGGCGCCCGCCCTGCGGACGACCTCCTCGGGCACCGCGAGGGGCCTGCCGCTCCTGAAGCCGCCCGTGCCGGAGAACAGCCCAGATCCTGTGCTCATCGTGCCCCCGTGTGCTGTGACGGCCTGATCCGCAGCCGCTTGAGATGGCGGCGGGAGCCGGGCAGATGCGCCGCGCCGGAGGTGCGGCCGTGGAAGAAGCGGGTGTTGTCGATGGCGGCGAGCGTGCCGCGCGTCCAGTGCACGGCCGCGGCGGACGCCGGCGCGTACATGGCGGCGAGCAGCGCGCGGAACGCGTCGTCGACGTCGGCCTCGGTGGCCCCGGGGGCCTCGCTGACCCAGTGCAGCGCCGCGGACCCGAAGTCGCGGAAGGAGAAGACGGGTCTGCCGTCGACCTCGCGCAGCACCGGGGGGACGCCCTGGCCGGTGCGGTAGCGGGTGGCGCGCAGGATGTCCCGCTGCGCCGGGGTCAGCGCCTCGTGGACGCCGGCCATCGGCACCAGCACGGTCTGCGCCGGGAGGAGTTCCCGGCCCTCGGCGGTGACGGCGGGTCTCCCCGGGTCGCAGCACATCAGCACGATGTACCGGGGCTGACCCGTCACGGGCCGGCCGCTGCCCTCCGAGTGCAGGGTCAGCGATCCGGTCGCGAAGGGCTGGAGCGCCACGTCGTCAGTCTCGGGGTGGACGCTGACCAGGTTGAGCAGCACCTCCCGGAAGACATGGGCCCGCACCGCCGGGTCCGTCTCCGGTATCGGCTCCCCCAGGCGCTCGCCCAGGACGATGAAGTCGTCGTCCCCGGGGAGGCCGCCGAGGGCGCCGAGGAAGAGACCGTCAGCGTCCAGCCCGCGCAGGGTCCGGGCGGCCAGCTCGCCGTCGGAGACCTCGGTCAGCGGCTCGCGCGGGGCCGGCAGCCGCCGGCCGCCGTCCAGCAGGGCCGCGCGCAGGGGGACATGGGGGTCGGAGTCCCGTTCGGCGAAGGTGCCCCGCACCGTCACTCCGGTTTCCCGCCGCACACGCGGCACGCGTAATCGGAGAATTCTCTGCCGTTGAGCGAGTTCGAACGAAACACAAGAAAGCCTCCGCAGCCCGGAAAACGTACGTGTCTCTGACTTGATCGCCCGGAAAGCGTAAGGACCGATTTCCGGGATGACAACGTTGGCCAGGCGTTCGCCCGAACATGCGAAATCGCCGGACGCGGACTCAAACGCGTGGACTCGGACGCGGCCCGTGGCCTACGGTCGTCCACCGAGATCCGCAGGCCGGACCCACGAGGGAGCGTCAGGGGCCATGCAGATAGGGATTGTCGACCACACCAGCCCGCACGCGCCGACCGAGTTCGCCAGATCCATGCGGGAGACCGGTTTCGGCATCATCGTCAATCACCCGCTGGCCGGGGCAGGACTGACCGAAGAGATCCACCGGGAATGGGCGGGATTCTTCGCCACCGAAGCGAAGTGGAAATATCGAAACTCGGGCGGCCAGGACGGATTCTTCCCGCCCCCGGCGAGCGGGGGGAACGAATCCCCCGGGCTCGACCGCAAGGAGTTCTTTCAGATCATCCGGGGCGGCAGTTATCCGGCGGAGGTGCCGGATTCCGCGCTGCGGTACTTCGACGCGGCGAAGGACCTCGCGGCCGCGCTGCTGGGCTGGCTCGGCGACGCGGTGCCGAAGGACGTGGCACACCGGTTCCCCCGGCCGCTGCCGCGGCTGCTGGACGGCCCGTCCGCCACGACCCTGCGCATCCAGCGCTACCTGCCGGCGACCGGCGAGGAGACCGCCGGCTCCATGCGGGGGCTGGCCCACACCGACCTGAACCTGATCACCGTGCTGCCCGCACCCCGGCTGCCGGGGCTTCAGGTGCGCGACAGCGCGGGCGCGTGGCACGACGTGCCCTGCGATCCGGGCGCCTTCGTGATCAACGCCGGGGAGATGCTGGAACAGCTGACCGCCGGCCGCTACCGGGCCACCGAGCACCGGGTGCGCTTCCCGGAGGGCGCGGCCGGCGGACAGTCCCGCTTCTCCATGCCGATGTTCATGCACCCGGCCGGCGACACCCGGCTCAACGACCGGTACACGGCCGCGTCGTTCCTGCGCAAGCGGGTGGCGGACCTGCGGAGCAAGGGGTGGCGGCCGGCGCCGGGGGGACAGGTGGAGGAGGGGGACGGGACGGACGGCGCCGCGCCTGCGCCCGGCCCCCTGGTCTCCTAGCCGGCGGGGCGCAGTGCCGGGATCACCTCCGTCGCGAACAGCTCCACCGTCCGCCAGTCCAGCGGCGGGCGGGATCCCAGCAGGAAGTCCCGCACGCCCAGCTCACGATAGGGCTTCAGGCGCTCCACGCACTCCTCGGGCGTGCCGAACACCAGGTACTCCGACCACAGCGGCGAGTCGGGCGGCAGGATCCGCGCCACGGCCGCCCTGCGCTCCTCGATCTCGCGCCGGTCCTCGCCGAGGACGGCACGGAAGGTCATCGACTGCCGGATCGTGCCCGGGTCGCGGCCGAGATCCGCGGCGTGCCCGGCCAGCGCGTCGAGCCGGCGCCGGTAGACCTCCGGCTCGGCCACGAGCGTGTTCCAGATGTCGGCGTGCTCGGCGACGATCCGCAGCATCCGCCGCTCGCCCTCGCCGCCGATCACGAGAGGCAGCCGCCGCTGCACCGGCTTGGGCTCCAGGTGCGCGGCGGAGAGCCGGTAGTGCCTGCCGTCGAAGTCCGTCCGCTCCTCGTCCCACAGCCCGCGCAGCACCCGGCACGCCTCGTCCAGCATGTCCAGCCGCTGCCCGGCGGGCGGAAAGGGAATGCCGTACTGCTCGTAGCCGAGATCGTCACCGGCGGCGCCGATCCCGAACTCCAGCCGTCCGCCCGAGACATGGTCGATGGTGGCCGCCGCGGCGGCGGCCACCGCCGGATGCCGCCAGGTGACCGCCGAGACGAGCAGGGCGCACCGGATACGGCTGGTGTGCGCGGCCAGCGCGGACAACAGGGTGGTGCCCTCGAAACAGGGGCCGGCGGGTCCGCCGATGGGCGGGCGGAAATGATCGAAGCAGGAAATCCAGTCGTAGCCCAGTTCCTCCACCCGCTGCCACAGTCCGACCATTTCAGAAAAGGACGTGTACTGCTGCCCCGAATGAACTCCGAACCGGACCGCGTCTCCGTACAACCGCATGCGCCGACCACTCCCGAAGGTTTTGTCGAAGGTTTTATTGAAGGTTTTTCCGAGGGTTTTTCCGAAGATCGTGTGCGCAGCATTTTCCGTGGAGGGAACCGTGAAAATCCAGAGACAGCTCGTCGGACGCACGAACACCCCGCAGGGAACCGGCCTGCCGGTGGAGTCGTACACCCTCGACAACGGCGGCGATCTGGCCGTCACCGTGTGGACCTACGGGGCCACCCTGGTCGAGGTCCGCACCCCCGGCCGGGACGGCCGCCGGGACAACGTCGTCGTACGGCTGCCCGGGCTCGCCGACTACGAGGACCGCGGGCGCAACGCGTACGTCGGGTCCACGGTGGGCCGCTACTGCCGCTGTGTCCGGGACGGCCGGCTGGTCCTGGACGGCGTCGGGCACCAGCTCTCCCGGAACGAGGGGCCGCACCATGTGCACGGCGGCCACGAGGGCTTCGACCGCCGGGTGTGGGCGGCCGAGGCGGACCGGGACGGCGACGGCCTGGTGCTGCGGCTGCGCCTGGAGAGCCCCGACGGCGACCAGGGCTACCCGGGCGCGGTCACGGCGGAGACGGTGTACCGCGTCGACCGCGAGGCGGGGCTGACCGTCGAGTTCGGCGGGACGACGACGGCGCCGACGGTCTTCGGCCTGACCAACCACGCCTTCTGGAACCTGGCCGGGCACGGCACGATCGACGGACACCTGCTGGCCGTCAACTCCAGCAGCGGGGTGTTCTTCGACGACGAGCGGATGCCGCGCGGCGGGCCGCCCGCCGACATCCGCGGGACCCGGCTGGACTACCAGGGCGCCCGGCCGGTCGGGGACGCGGAGCTGGACGACTTCTTCGTGCTGGACGACCCCTGGCTGTGGGCCGCCCAGCTGCACGACCCCGGCAGCGGCCGGTCGCTGGAGGTGCGGACCGAGGGGCCGGGGATGGGGGTGTACTCCGGCGACAAGATGCTCACGCCGCGGGCCGGGCTGGCCCTGGAACCGGGCTGTTTCCCGGACGCGCCCAACCGGCCCGACTTCCCGTCGGTCCGCCTGGACCCGGGCGAACGGCGCACCGAGAGCACGCTCTACCGCTTCTCGGTCACGCCGTAGCGGCGGTCAGCCGACGACCCGCACGCCGTCGCCGTCGGCCACGATGACCTCGCCGTCGCGCAGCGCCACGAAGGGCTCGTGATGGTCGATGTAGTGCTGGACGGTGAGCTCGATCTCCTCGGTCTCGGGGTGGTCGGAGCGGTAGTGCGGCGCGACCGCGAACGGCAGCAGGCCCAGCCCGTCCCAGAGCGGGGGGCCCGCGGGGTAGCCCGGGGGCAGGTGGTCGGGGTCGTCCACGTGCCCGGCGATGCCGCGCAGGGTGGTGCCGGCGACGGCCGCGGCGGCGCTGTACCCGCCGAGCACCAGGCGGTCGGCGGCCAGGAACTCCCGGAGCAGGCCGTCCGCGCCGCTGTGCCGCAGGGCGCGGCGCAGGACGAAGGTGTTGCCGCCCCGCACATAGACCAGATCGACGTTCTCCAGAGCTTCACGCAGGGAAGGTCCGCCTTGGAAATGGTCCCGGAGGTCGAGTTCCTCCGGATTCAGGCCCACGGATTTCAGTTCCGTGATCTCACGCTCCGTGGAGGCGGCCCGGGTGTCCGCGTCCTGGAAGTCGTAGGCATTCATCACAAGGGCTGTTCGCGTGCGCCCGTCGAGCAGGCGCCGCAACTCGTCGGGCCGATTTCCGATGCGAAAAGAAGAAAGATAAAGACGCATAACGTGCAGTATACGAGGTGATCCGTTGAGTCAGATCGAAAGCGATCGGGCGGCCGAAAACCGCCCGCGGGACGAAGAGGACGGCCGGGCGGACCGGCCGGACAGGGCCCGGCCGGGCAAGGTGTGTCTGGGGGTCGTCCACCTGGATCCGCTGCCCGGCACCCCCTTCTACGAGGCGGGGTCCTTCGAGCGCATCCTGGACGACGCCCTGGCGTCCGTGCGGGCGCTGTACGAGGGGGGCGCGCACGGCGCCCTGCTGCAGACCGTCGACCGTGTCTACTCCACGCGCGACGAGTCCGACCCGGCCCGGACGGCGGCGATGAGCCTGATCACCCGGGCCGCCCGGGAGGCCACCGGCGACGGCTTCCGGATCGGGGTGCAGCTGATGCGGCACGCCACCAAGGCGTCGCTGGCGGTGGCCAGGGTCTGCGGGGGCGACTTCGTGCGGGCGACCGCGATCGTGGGCGCCACCGTCAGCACCCACGGCGTGGTCGAGGCGGACCCGCTGGACGTGATGGAGTACCGGCGCCGGATCGACGCCTTCGGCGTCCAGGTGATCGCCGACGTGGACTCCATGCACTTCCGGTGGCTGGGCGGCGGCGTCCCCACCGAGTCGATAGCCCGGCAGGCCGCGTTCGTCGGCGCGGACGCGGTGTGTCTGGGCGGCAAGGACGAGCGGCGGACGCTGGAGACGGTGGCGGCGGTCCGGCGCACGGTCCCCGGCGTGCCGGTCTTCCTGGCGGGCCACACCGACCACGAGAACGCGGCCCGGCTGCTGGCCCACGCCGACGGCGCGTTCGTGAGCACCTGCCTCAACGGCTGGCAGGGCCGCATCCAGGTGGAGAAGGTCGCCGCCTACATGGACGTCCTGCGCTCGCTGGAGGACGCCGCGTGAGCGCCCGCCGGGTCTACACGACCGACGAGATGCGGCGCCAGGTCCGTTGCCTGGCACCGGAGTTGGCGGCGGCGGTGGACCACCTGGCCCGGACCACCGCCGACGGGCCGCCGGCCGCGGGCCCCGGCCTGAGCCGGGTGGTCCTCACCGGCAACGGCGACTCCTACCACGCGGCACGGGCGGCGGAGCTGGCCTTCGAGAGCCTCGCCGGCCTGCCCTGCGAACCGCTGAACGCCCAGCGGCTCCTGGACTACGGCGCGGTCGGGCCGCACGCCGACGGGCGGGACACCCTGGTCGTCGGGGTCTCCGCGTCGGGGGCGAGCCCGGCGGTGGTGCGGGCGCTGGAGGGGGCCGCGCGCCGGGGTTCGCGGACCGTGGCGGTGACCGTGGTGCCGGACAGCCCGGTGACCCGGGCGGCGGACCTCGCCCTGACCGCCCCGACCGGCCCCCGGCAGGCCGCCCCCGGCATCCTCACCTACCAGGCCTGTCTGACGGCGCTGCTCGTCCTGGCCGTGCGCCTGGGCGCCGGGCGGCGGCCCGCGGGGCCGCTGCTGGACGAACTGCGTGCCGCGGCCGACTCGGTCGCGGCCACCGCGGAGGCGCTGGAGAAGCCCTGCCGTGAGCTGGCGGAGGAGGTGGCCCGGTCCGCGGCCCCGCTGGTGGTGACGGGCACCGGTCCCCAGGCGGGCACCGCCAAGTACGCGGCGGCGAAGGTGGTGGAGGCGTCCGGGCGGCCGGCCTTCGCCCAGGACCTGGAGGAGTGGTGGCACGTGGAGCGCTTCGCGCTCCCCGCCGACGGCCCGCTGGTCGTCCTGGCCCCGCCGGGCCGCAGCCACGCGCGCGCGGTCGGGCTGGTGGAGCGCGGCACGGAGATCGGACGCCGCGTGGTGGCCGTGGCCCGGCACGACGACCCGGCGGTGCGCGCGGCGCACCGGGTGCTGCCGACGCACGGCACGCTGCGCGAGGAGTGGAGCCCGCTGGTCGACCACGTCTTCGCGGGACTGCTGGGAGCGGGGCTCGCGGACGCGGCCGGGCGCCTGCCGTTCTCCACGGGATGAGGCGGTGGGGGTGCGGGCCGGATTCGGCCCGCACCCCCACCGCCCGGCTACCCGACCTCGACCGGATGGGTGCGTGCCAGCTCCTCGCCGGTCCGCAGCAGCGCCTCCTCGCTGTCCGCCCCGTAGACGACCATGACGCACACGTTGGCGGAGGACTGCCCCAGGGTGACCTCGCTGCCGACGGCGGGCCCGATGGAGACGTCCAGCACGTGCTCGTGGGCGAGGAGTTCGTCCCGGGTGGGTATCCGGGTCACCCGGCCGGACCGGGGCGGGGTGATGTTCAGCATGCCGGTGTACCGGAACGGGCTCTTGCGCAGCGGGAGTTCGCAGAGGTCGCCGTCGAGCAGCTCGTGCGCGGCGATCTCCCGTTCGTCCACGCCGACGGCGGCCCCGACGAGCTGGGACACGGTGAGCCCGCCGAGGCGGCTGGCGATCTCGGAGAACACCAGCCGGCCCGTGCCGTGTTCGCGGAAGAACTCCAGGTGCGTCGGTCCCCGGGTCAGGCCGAGCTGCCGGTTGAGCCGCCGGTGCAGCTCCCGCACCCCGGCGTACAGGTCGGCGTGGTCGTCCTCGGGGAGCAGCACCGAGAGCCCCGGCCCGGCCCCCTCGCGCAGCCGCAGCGGCGGTGTGACATAGCGGCTGACACAGAAGATCCAGGGTTCGCCGTCCCGCCAGACGGCGTCGACGTGGAACTCCTCGCCGTCGATGAACTCCTCCACCAGCAGCTGCTGGGACCGGAGTTCGGGCGCGTACCGGAAGTCCTTGAGGGCGGCGGCCAGTTCCCCGCGGTCCCGGACGACGGTGGTGGAGACGGTGCCCCAGCCGTTGGCGGGCTTGACCACGGCCGGATAGCCGACGGCGCTCTCCAGCCCGGCGAGGGCCTCGTCACCGCCGTCGGCGAGCGCCGCCGGGTCCGGCACGGAGACGGTGCGGGCGGTGGCCACCCCGGCCTCCCGGGCCCGCTGCTTCATCAGCCGCTTGTCGCGGGTGGCCAGCACGACGGAGGCCGCGGGCTGGTCGGCGGAGAGCAGGTGGGCCAGATGGGCGGCGGCGTACTGGCTGAACTCGTTGGAGGACATCACCTTGTCGATGGCGACGCCCTCGCCGAGGAGGTCCGCGGCGACGGCGCTGAGTTCCTCCAGCGCGTCGAAGGACGAGACGTAGTAGACCTTCTCGAAGCGCGCGAGGACCTCGGGGGCCAGGCCCTGCGGGGTGCGTTCGTGCACGACGTGGAGGGCGACGTCGTCGCGGTCGAGCATCGGGGCCGCCCAGTAGGGGCTGTACCGCACCAACAGAACGTTCGTCGTCATGCCTTGGGTCCCTGTCCGCCGGGGGTCTTCTTCAACTGGGTCCAGTACGAGTCGAGCAGCGGCCCGAACGCGATGTCCTCGCAGATGGAGCGGGCCGCGTTGATGCCGCTGGCGGCGGCGCCGGTCCACATGAAGTACGGGCCGCTGCCGGAGCCGTTGCCCGCGCACCACACGCGGGGGTGGGAGGTCTGGCCGAGGACGGTCGTGCTGATGCCGCCGTTCTCGTTGAGTTCCAGGCCGAGCCGGGGGACGAAGCGGAGGTTGTGCTTCTTCACCCCGGGGATCAGCAGGGCTCCGGCGGCGACCCGGGCGCCCTCCTTCGTGTGCAGGGTCAGCGAACCGTCCGGCAGCCGGTCGGCGGCGGTGACCTCGTCTACGAGGACGGTTCCGCCGCGCTCGCGCAGCCGGTCGGCCATGGGCGTGCGGGCGGCGTCCGGGTCGGAGACGACGGCGGTCATGGCCGTGGCGTACTGGACCGACATCAGCGCCATGCCGATCGCCTCCAGGCCCCGGCCGACCGCCGCGAAGGGCTTCCCGTCGTGCTCGTGGGTGTGGCAGAAGGGGCACTCGAAGACGGTCCGGCCCCAGACCCCGTCCGGGAGCCAGGCGGGCAGTTCGTCGACCGGCCCGGTGGCGAGCAGCAGCCGGTCGGCCGGGTACCGGTCGCCGCCGCGGGTGCGTACGGCCACCCCGGCCTCGTCGGCCTCGGCCTCCAGCACCTCGTCCCACACGAGGGTGACGCCGTACCGGCGGGCCGTCTCCTCCATCGTGCCGTACAGGGTGACGGGCGAAACCCCTTCCGCGAAGGGGACGTTGTGCACCGACTCGACGCAGGAGTTGCGCCGGTTCTCCGTCGAGACCACGAGCACGCGCAACTTGGCGCGGGCGAGCATGACCGATGCGGTGAGCCCCGCGGCTCCGGCGCCGATGACCACCACGTCATGGGGAGGGGACGACATGAATCTCCTAACTCTGGCCTGCTGCGGCTCGGTCGGTCTGTCGGGTGGGCCGGCCCGCGGGCCGCTCGGACGGCCGGTCCGTCAACGCGCGGGTCCGTCGGCCGTTCCCGCGGTCTCGAAGGCCGCCGCCTGCATGCGGTACAGGTCCGCGTAGACCCCGCCCAGCGCCATCAGCTCGTCGTGGTCGCCGAGTTCGGCGACCGAGCCGTCCGCGACGACCACGATCAGGTCCGCCATCCGCACGGTGGAGAAGCGGTGCGAGACCACGAGGGTGACCGTTCCGTGGCGGGCGCCGAGGGACTTCGCGAGCGCGGCCTGCCGGCGGTAGACGGCGTACTCGCTGCGCGGGTCCAGGGACGCGGTCGGCTCGTCGATGACGCACAGCAGCGGCGCGGTGCGCATGTGGGCGCGGCTCAGCGCGACCCGCTGCCACTGGCCGGTCGACAGCTCCTGACCGTCGAACATCCGGCCGAGCTGGGTGTCCAGACCGTCCGGCAGCGCGGCGACGATCTCCGTCGCGTCCCCGTCCCGCACGGCGCGGGCCAGCCGCTCGGGCCGGTCGGCCGCGGCGAGGTCCCCCACGCCGACCGACTCCCGCAGCAGGAACCGGAACCGGGCGAAGTCCTGGAAGTTGGCGGTCGTCCGGGACCACCAGCGGGCCGCGGGGATGTCCGCCAGCGGCACGCCGTCGACCAGGACGGCGCCCTCGGTCGGCTCGTAGAACCGGGACAGCAGCTTGACGATGCTGGTCTTGCCCGCCCCGTGCTCCCCGACGACGGCGACGGTCGTCCCGGCCGGCAGCCGCAGGTCCACGTTCCTGAGCACCCACCGGTCGGTGCCCGGGTACTTGAACGACACCCCGGCCAGCGTGATGCCGTCGGTCAGCCGGTCCGGCACCCGGACCGCGGCCTCGGCACCAGCGTCGGCACCGGCACCGGTGCGGTGGGCCGCCGCGTGGTTCTCCAGCCACAGGAAGGCGTCCAGCGCGCTCATGCCGTCGGTGGTGCGCTGGAGCGACCGTACGACGCCCTCGGCCTGGCCGCGCAGGGTGTTGGTGAGCGTGACCAGCAGCAGGACGTCGGCGGGCTGGGTCCGGCCGGAGGCCACGTCGTGCACGATGAGCAGCAGGGCGGCCACGTATCCCAGGACGAAGACCGCCCACCCGGCGATGCCGAGCCCGGCGTTCGCCCACTGGGCCCGTGCCTGGACGCGGATGATCCGGTCCCACACCTCCCGGCCGTGGGCGCGCAGCCGCGGTCCCGCCCCGGCGATCCGCACCTCCATGTTCGACGTCGCCTCGGTCAGCAGGGTCTGCACGTGCTCGGCCTGCCGGACGTCCTGCGCGACGGCGACAGCCGCCCTCCGGATCCCGCGCTGCCCCCGGCGCGGCAGCCACAGCGCCGGGACCAGAAGCAGCGCGAGGACGAGCAGCACCGGAGCCGTCAGCGCCAGGATGGCGAGCACCACGGCCAGCCTGACCAGCATGGTCAGCCCGTCGAGGAGCACCCATCCGCAGCGGGCGATGACGTCCCCGCTGCCGCGCACCATGGCGATGCGGTCCGCGTACTCCGGGCGTTCGAGGTGCTCGATGCCGTCCAGTCCGGCGACGAGGCCGAGGATCCGCTCGTCCAGGTCGACCCCGCCCGCCTCGTCGAGCAGGTTGACCACGTTCAGCCGCGCGGAGGCCCCGATGACGGTCACCGCGTAGCTGACGGCGGCACCGACCGTGGCGAGCAGCGCGTCCTGGACGCGTTCGTGCAGGGCGCTCTGGATGAGCGCGCGCAGGGTGAGGGCGAAGGCGCCGGTGGCGAGGACGTCGGCCACGGCGAGGACGCCGAAGGCCAGGACCCAGCCGCGGTGGCGCTGCCAGGAGAGCGCGAACAGCCGCAGCAGCACCTGTCCGCGGGCCGGTCCGCCACCGGCCGTGGCACCCGGTCCACGGCTTGCGCCACGGGTCATGAGGAGGTCACCTCGTCGCGGTCGACGGGGGCGGGCCGGGCATCGTCGAGGGGGTCGGGGGACTCGTCCTCGACGAAGCGGGCCGCCTGGAGACGGAACATCTCGGCGTACGGGCCGTCCAGGGCCAGGAGTTCGTCGTGCGTGCCCGTCTCGACCACCCGGCCGCCGTCGAGCACGGCGATCCGGTCCGCCCTGCGGACGGTCGACAGCCGGTGGGAGATCAGCAGCACGCTCGCGCCGTCGGCGTGCCGCATCACCCGGGAGAAGACGTCGAGTTCGGCGCGGACGTCGAGATGCGCGGTCGGCTCGTCGAGGACGAGCAGCCGGGCCCCGCACGCGACCGCGTACAGCGCCCTGGCCAGGGCGACGCGCTGCCACTGCCCGCCGGAGAGGTCGATGCCGCCGGTGTAGCCGCGCGCCAGCGGGGTGTCCCAGCCGGCCGCGGCCCGTTCCACCAGGTCGGTGATGCCGGCCCGGTCCGCGATGTCGGCCAGCAGCCGCTCGGGCGCGGGGTGGCCGGGGGCGCCCTGGACGACGTTGTCCCGCAGCGGCATCTCGTAGCGGTTGAACTCCTGGAAGACGATGGTGATCCGGCGCCGCCAGGCCTCCGGGTCGAGCTTCGTCAGCGGTACCCCGTCGACGGTGACCGCGCCGGCCGTGGGCTCGTACAGCCCGGCCAGCAGCTTGGTCAGCGTGGTCTTGCCGGCGCCGTTGACGCCGACGAGGGCGAGCAGTTCACCGGGCCGGATCTCCAGGTCGAGACCGCGCAGGGTGGGGCGGGCGGCACCGTCGTAACGGAAGTCCACGGCTTCGAAGCGGACGAGAGGAGGTGGGCCGGCCGACGCGGACGCCGCCTCCGCGAGCCCCGGTGTCCCCGCCGGAGTCGGTGTCTCGGTCCCGGGGTCGCGTACCGTGAGGCGTTCGGTCAGCCGGTCGGCCGCGTGGAGGGCCGGCAGACCCGCGAACTCCACGTCGTAGGCCTCCGTGTCCCAGCGGCTCACCGCCAGCACTCCCCAGAACGCCCCGAGGTGGACGGCGAGTTGGCCGGCGGATATCCGGCCGGACGCCGCCGACACGGCGAGGTCGGCGAGCCCGGCCGTGGTGGCGACGGCGAGCAGCACGAAGTGCCACCGCAGCCGCACCAGCAGGGCCCGGCGCACCGACGCCGTCCCGCGCACCCGGTCGCCGGTCACCTCGCGGTAGCGGCGCGTCGCCCAGTCGGCGAGCCCGAACACGCGCAGTTCCTTCGCGGCCCAGGGGGCGGCGGCGACCTGCGTGTAGTAGTCCTCGCGGCGCATCCCCGGCGCCCAGCCGCGCACCACGGCGTGCTGCCGCATCCACTGCCGCCGGGTGGAGGAACGCACGAACAGCGCGACCGCCAGCATGCACAGGGCGAGCGGCCAGGAGAAGAAGGCCAGCACGCCCGCCGCGGCACAGGCGCCGACCGTCCGGGTCGTGATCGTGAGCTGCCCGGCCGCTCCGGTGCCCACCGTGTAGAACACCCAGCTGGGCAGCCCCTTCATCGCGGCCAGCACGAGGTCGTCCTGGACGGCCGGGTCCTCCAGCAGCGCGATGCCGTCGGCACGGGTCGCCAGCTCGCCCAGCCGCAGCCGCTGATGGGCGTTGACCCGCTGGGCCGCGACGACCCGCAGGGCGGAGTGCAGGAACTCGAACGCCTGCGAGGCGAAGATCAGCACGCCGAGGGCGACCGTCAGCAGGGTGAGCGCGTGCTCGTCGTCCGGACGGGACACCAGACGGGAGACCAGGGCGCCGGTCATCAGGCCGGTGGCGGTGGGCAGCAGTGCGAGGCAGAGGTCGACGACGGCCAGCCCGACGAAGACCGGCGCCCCGGCCGCGCGGAGCAGTCCGGTCAGCCGCCAGAGGTCACGCAGTCTGGACGTGGCGTCCCGAAGCACCGTCGGACGAGGTCGGTCCGTCACCGCGGCGATGCCTCCAGGTCGTTCTGGAGGCGAACACGGCGGACGCCGCCTTCGGAGAGGACGGGACCGTAGGACCGGAATCCGAATTTCTTGATGAGTCCGAGCGTGTTGGTGAGATCGGGATTGGTCTCGGCGCGAAGGGCGGTCGCCCCGTGTTCGAGCGCGACTTCCATCGCCCGACGCACACACATCAGCCCCGTCAATTCCCCGCCGGCCACCCGGTCGGGAAGCACCGCGAGCCGCTGCATGTACATGGGCTTCTCGGTGTGCGGAAAAACATCGGTACCGGACTTGAACGAGGGCGCCCACGTCAGGGTGAACATGCCCACGGCCACGCCGTTTTCCCGGATGACGTGCACGGATCCGGATGTCACCAGACCCTCGGTGCTCTCTCTGTTGCGGCGCGGAACGGGAGTTCCGTAGGCCTCCGAGATAAACACGTCGGAAGCGCAGAGGAGTTCGTGCACTTCGTCCACGCCAGAAGCGATCGACCACCCGTCGGACAACTCGGCACCGCGCTCTGTCATGCGCCTCAATATGACGCAGGGGTCCAGGGCTGTCCATGTTCGCCGACTTCGCGAACGGCGGGGTGTGTTCGACTGCGGACGGCCCGCGGTCGAACTCTCGAACACCCCGCGCGGCGCCGGTACCGTGACCGCCCGCCGCGCCACCGCACCCCTTTCCGCGCCACTTCCGCGCCGCGGTCCCCGCCCGCGCCGCGATCCCTCTCCCCTTCGGGCCCCGGAGCACTCGCCGCATGATGACGAACGCCGACAGCGCACATCCCGTACAGCACGTCCGAGCGGTGGACGGCCTCCCCGCGTGGGACGCCCTGGCGTCGGACGCCGGCTTCTACCTCTCCTCGCCCTGGCTCCGCTTCGTCGACACGAGCCCCACCGGCGAGCCCCACTACTTCGCCCTGCGGGAGCGGCCGGACGCGGGCTCGGCCCCGCACCCGGACCCCGTCGCGGTCCTGGCCGCCCACTGGAACCCCCGCGACCCGCACCGGAGCTACCGGCCCGCGACCGCCCTGGACGTCCCGGCCGCCCCGCCCGCCCTGACCGTCGGCGGCCGGCGGGGCTACTGCTCCGCGGTCCCGGCCCCGCCCGGCGCCGCACCGTCGACGGCTGCGGCACGCACCGCGGCCCTGCTGACCGGCGCCCTGCGGGAGCTGCCGCAATCCGAAGGCCGCTGGTGGTGGCCCTATCTCACCCCCGAGGCCACGGACACCGTCGTCGCCGCCGCCCGGCTGCTGGGGCCGCTCACCGCGCGGGAGATCCATCTGGTGGGCGCGGACTGCGTGGTCGACCTGGTCGGCGAGAGCCCGGAGGACCTGCGCCGCTCGCTGAACGGCAAGCAGCGCCGGACCAACTGGCAGCGGGAGGTCAGGCGGTTCGAGGAGAGCGGCCTGAGGATCCGCCGCACCCGGCTCTCCGAGGTCTGCGAGGAAGGCGCCCCCCTCCTCGCCCAGGTGCAGTGGAAGTACGGCCACGAGGAGACCGTCGAGGAGCAGCGCTCGACCCTGGGCCGGCAGGCCGACCACCTGGACGGGCTCTCCGTCGTCTTCGAGGCCAGGGACGGTCGGGGCCGTCTGGTCGGCTTCTCGCTCTGCTACGTCCGGGGCCCCGAACTGAGCCTGCGCCTGGTCGGGTTCGACTACGCGGCGGCCCAGGACTCGGCGACGTACGCCCAGGTCATGCTGCACGCCCCGCTCCGGTACTGCTACGAACGCGGCCTGCGCCGACTGCACCTGGGCACGGAGTCGTACCGGGCGAAGTGCCGCAGGGGCGCCCGGGTGCGGCCGCTGTGGGCGGTGGCGCCGGGGGTGCGGGCGGAGAAGGACGCCGTCCTGGACCGGGCGCACCGGCTGGCCGCGTCCTTCCCCACCGCGGAGGCCGCCGGTTTCATCGAGGCCGTACGGTCCCGCACCGGCTCCTGACCGGCCGCACCGCCACCACCGGAACACCACCACCGCCACCACCACCGCCACCACCACCGTCGCCGGAACACCACCACCGTCGCCACCACCGAACGCCGCCACCGGAACACCACCACCGGGGGCGGCTCACGGCGTTCGGCGTTCGGCGTTCGGCGGCCGCCTCCCGCGCGCTACCCGATCGCCGCGCGGCTCTCGCCGGAGGCTCCCTGGAGCTGCTCGCTGAACTCCTGCCAGGCCCTGGCGTTCGCCTGCGCCACCTGGAGCACGCTCTGCACGCTGTGGGGCGGGATGTGGTCCAGCAGCGCCTGCCAGTGCTGCCGCTCGGGCTGGCTGCTCAGCCAGTTCAGCAGGACGCGTCCGGTCTCGCTGAACCGCAGGGACGGATCCTTGCGGAGCTTCTGCAGCGCGACGGTCCCGTCCGGCTCGGGGGCCGCGGTGCCCGGCGCCGGGGCGGGCCGGTGGCCGCCCTCCTGCCGTGCCGCCCCTCTGTTCTTCGCCCGCCGCTGGCCGGAGGGCACCGGATCCTGGCCGTAGCGGAGCCGGTCGCGGACGTCCATCACGGTGGACGGCGCCAGCCCGGCGGCTCTGGCCACCTCCCGCAGGGACGCGCTGGGGTTCTCCAGCAGCAGCGCCGCGGCGAGCTGCCGTCCGGTGGCACTGCTGACGGGACGGACCCGTCCGTCCCGCCCGACCCGGGCGAGGCCCCGGCCGTCCTGGCCGCCCTGGCCGTCGGTCCGTGCCCGGTCGGTGAGCTGGTCCCGCACGGCCCGCACGGCCCGCGCCGAGAGGCCGGTGACGGCGGATATGGCCCGGTCCGACAACTCGGGACGCTCGGCGACGATACGCGCCGCCGCAGCTTTCCGATCCGGAAGCGACAGGGGAAGTCCGTGCCGCACATTCATCTCGACCGCGACGATGAAAGCATCTTCCGCGACCCCGTCGAAATAACATACATCAATGGTCTTGTCGCCACGTAACGCGGCGGCCCGCAGCCGGTGCATGCCGTCGACGACACGCATGCTGGGTCGGTGCACGATTACGGGTGGGAAATGCGCGTCGGATTCGGCGAGAAGACGTATGTGGTCGGATCGCTCACCCTCCAGCCGGGGCGAATCCCCAGGCAGAAGGGAGCTGATGGGAAGTCTCACGACCAGACGCCGTTCCAGCAGCGCAGTCATTCGGGCACCGTTTTCCTTTAACGCCAAGGCAGGCAACCCCGTTCTTCACTCAGCTATCGCAGTACACAGGAATTAGATCATCCGCATCCCCGGCATGCAATCGCCACCAAAGCATTTTAAGTAAAGAACACGATGGGGATTTAACTAGGCGCATCACGAAATCTGCATGCAGGGCGAATTCTTCCCGTAAAGGATGTGAAGAATTGGATGTATCGTGTTCTATCTCGCATATCACGTCTGGGCCCGACCGGACGCGCGCACCCCCGGCGGGGCCGGGCGGTGCGGACAGGAGGTGCGGCCGATCCGGGCGGTGGCCCGTGGGGCGCGAAGAAGGCGTGCGGATGCCGGGTGCGCGGATCCCGGTCCGGCCGGTACGCCGGAACAGCGGGGCCGCGAACACCCCGGGACTCCGCCTGAAGAGGGTGCGCGGGGCCCGGGAAGGGTGGCCGACTCACGCCGGCACCAACCGGACTTTTGGCCCGGTGGGCCGGATAGGGCGGGAAGTGCCCGGAACCGGACTTGAACCGGTACGCCCGCGAGGGGCAGCGAGGTTTAAGCTCGCCGTGTCTGCATTCCACCATCCGGGCAGGCCATGGGCTCCGCTACGAGTCCACGAGCCTATCGGGAGGCGTCTCCCGAGCACCGGGCGGGCAACCCGATGTTGTCTTATTTTATTGACGTCTGAGGGTGCATCAGCCCCTGGAACGAGCCATCCGCACTTGCCAATAGCGTTACGCGGGGTGGGTGCGCGCGTACGCGGAATGACGGAATTTCACCGTCCGAACAAGGGGGCTCCACCTGTTCTCCGAGGGGCGCGCCTCATCCCCAGGTATGACCCCGAGCCCTCCCGGTCCAACCCCAGTCGGCCCCCGGAACGGGAACTGCGGGTGACTCCACGGGCCCGTACGGCGGCGACGATGGTGGGGATCCATGCAGCCGTCGTCCCGACAGGAGCGCCCTTCCGTGTCCACCACACCCATCGCCGACCGGCGGACCACCACCGTGGCCGCCCGCGCCACGGACCTCTCGAAGATCTACGGCCAGGGTGAGACCCAGGTGGTCGCCCTGGACCGGGTCACCGTCGAGTTCCGGCAGGCCGAGTTCACCGCGATCATGGGACCGTCCGGTTCCGGCAAGTCCACGCTGATGCACTGCGTGGCCGGCCTCGACACCTTCTCCTCCGGTTCCGTGCGGATCGGCGACACCGAGCTGGGCTCCCTGAAGGACAAGCAGCTCACCAGGCTGCGCCGGGACAAGATCGGGTTCATCTTCCAGGCGTTCAACCTGCTGCCGACCCTGACCGCCCTGGAGAACATCACGCTCCCGATGGACATAGCGGGCCGCAAGCCCGACCAGGAGTGGCTGGACAGCGTGATCCGGATGATCGGTCTCAAGGACCGGCTCGGCCACCGTCCCTCGCAGCTCTCCGGCGGCCAGCAGCAGCGCGTCGCCGTGGCCCGCGCGCTCGCCTCCCGGCCGGAGATCATCTTCGGCGACGAGCCGACCGGGAACCTCGACTCCCGCTCCGGCGCCGAGGTCCTGGGCTTCCTGCGCAACTCGGTGCGCGAGCTGGGCCAGACGGTCGTCATGGTCACCCACGACCCGGTCGCGGCCTCCTACTCGGACCGGGTCGTCTTCCTCGCCGACGGCCGGATCGTCGACGAGATGTACCGGCCCACCGCCGAGACGGTCCTCGACTTCATGAAGCAGTTCGACGCGAAGGGCCGCACCAGCTGATGTTCCGCACCGCCCTGCGCAACGTACTCGCGCACAAGGCCAGGCTGATGATGACCGTGCTCGCCGTGATGCTCGGCGTCGCGTTCGTCTCCGGCACCCTGGTCTTCACCAACACCATCTCCGACGCCTACCAGAACAGCTCCGCCAAGGGCTTCGAGGGCGTCGACGTCGCCGTACAGGCCAAGCACCAGGACTCCCGGGGGGACCGGGTCGGCACCACGCCCGACCTGACCCAGGCGGTGCTCGACAAGGCCGAGAAGGTCCCCGGGGCCGCCTCCGCCACCGGCGTCGTCTCCGGCTTCACCGCGATCGCCGACAAGGACGGCAAGCTGATCGGCGGCGGCTGGCAGTCCGCGGGCGGCAACTACTGGGGCACCGAGGACGCCCGCTACCCGCTGGTCGGCGGCCACGCGCCCAGCGGCGCGGACGAGGTGCTGATCGACTCCAGCACCGCCGAGCGGGCCGGCTACAAGGTCGGCGACACCGTGCGCATCTCGGTGAACGGCCCGGTCCTCACCCCGAAGATCGCCGGCATCTTCACCACCGACGACGGCAACGTCGCGGCCGGCGGCAGCCTCGCCCTGTTCGACACGGCGACCGCCCAGCAGCTGTTCGGCAAGAAGGGCGCGTACGACGAGATCGACGTGACCGCGAAGTCCGGCACCAGCCAGACCGCCCTCAAGTCCCAGCTGGACGCGGCGCTGCCGGAGAAGCTCGTCGAGACCACCACCGGCGACAAGCTCGCCGACGACCAGGCGCAGGCCATCGCCGATGGCATGAGCGGTCTGCGCCAGGGCCTGCTGGTCTTCGCCGGCATCGCGCTGTTCGTCGGCACGTTCATCATCGCCAACACCTTCACCATGCTGGTCGCCCAGCGCACCAAGGAGCTGGCCCTGCTGCGCGCGGTCGGCGCCTCCCGCCGCCAGGTCACCCGCTCGGTGCTGATCGAGGCCTTCGTGGTCGGCACGGTGGCCGGTGTCACCGGTCTGGTCGCGGGCATCGGCATCGGCGCCGGACTGCGCTCGCTGCTGGGCGCGTTCGGGGCGAGCGTCCCGGACGGCCCGCTGGTGATCACGCCGAGCACGGTGGTGGCCGCGCTCGCCGTCGGCGTCGGCATCACCATGGTGGCCGCCTGGCTGCCCGGCCGCCGTGCCGCGAAGATCCCGCCGGTCGCCGCGATGAGCGCCCTGCACGCGGCCCCGACCGCCAAGTCCCTGGTGCTGCGCAACACGATCGGCGCCCTGTTCTCGGCGGCGGGCGTGGCGGTGATCCTGGCGGCCACCACGATGAGCGGCAGCGACGGCCAGGCCCCGATGGGGCTGGGCGCGGTCCTGCTCATCATCGGTGTCTTCGTGCTGACCCCGCTGCTGTCCCGCCCGCTGATCGCGGCCGCGGCCCCGCTGCTGCGCGGGTTCGGGGTCGCCGGGAAGCTCGCGCGGCAGAACTCGGTGCGCAACCCGCGCCGTACCGCGGCCACCGCCTCCGCGCTGATGATCGGTCTCACCCTGATCACCGGCATGACGGTGATGGCGGGCAGCCTGCAGAAGTCGATCGACGAGATGGCGAGCGCGGCGATCAGCGCGGACTACGTCGTGTCGATGGCCAACGGCAACCCGCTCTCCCCCGACGTCGCGAAGAAGGTCGCGGCCGCCGACGGCGTCACCGCGAGCAGCCCGCTGCGCAACGCGGCCTCCCGGATCGACGGCGACACCGAGTACCTGACCGGCGTCGACGGCTCGGCGATCGGCAAGCTGACCGACCTCACGGTGGACAGCGGCTCCTTCGAGGTGGGCGGCTCGGACGTCGTCGTGGACGACAGCACCGCGAAGTCGCACGGCTGGAAGGCCGGCTCGTCCTTCACCGTCCACTACGAGGACGGCAAGACGCAGAAGCTGACGGTCGCCGGGGTCTACGAGGGCAACCAGCTGATCAGCGGGATCATGCTCGACAACTCCGTGCTCACCCCGCACGTGGCCGACCCCGCCGACATGCAGGTCATGCTCAAGACCGCGAAGGGGGCGTCCGACGCCACCAAGGACGGGCTGGAGAAGGCGCTCGGCTCCAACCCGGCGATCAAGGTGCAGGACAAGCAGGACCTGTCCGACTCCATCGCGCAGGCCTTCACGCTGATCCTGAACATGGTCTACGGCCTGCTCGCGATGGCGGTGGTCGTCGCGGTCCTCGGTGTCATCAACACCCTGGCCATGTCGGTGTTCGAGCGGTCCCAGGAGATCGGGATGCTGCGCGCGATCGGCCTGGACCGCAAGGCGGTCAAGCGGATGGTCCGCCTGGAGTCCCTGGTCATCTCGCTCTTCGGCGGGGTGCTGGGCATCGGCCTGGGCGTGTTCTTCGGCTGGGCGGCCGGCCAGCTGGTCGGCGCGAAGATGCCGACGTACGAACTGGTGCTGCCCTGGGCCCGGATGGCGGTGTTCCTGCTGCTGGCCGGCACGGTCGGTGTGCTGGCCGCCCTGTGGCCGGCCCGCCGCGCGGCGAAGCTGAACATGCTGGCGGCGATCAAGTCCGAGTAGCCGCGGACGGTACGGCGAAGGGGGCCCGCGCCCGCGCGGGCCCCTTCTCGTCGTCCGGTCCCGCCGTCCTGCCGGTCTACGGCCTGCGCTCCTGCGCCGCCCGGTGCCAGGTGCGGGTGCGCAGCGGCAGCCCGGACGCGCCGGACGCGGGGGTCCGGACGGCCAGCACCTGGTTGACGCCGATGCGGTTGCGCTCGAAGGCGAGGGCGGAGGCGGCCATGTACAGCCGCCAGACGCGGGCCCGGCCGGGGCTGGTCAGCCGGACCGCGCGCGGCCAGTCGGCCTCCAGGTTGGCCACCCACCGGCGCAGGGTGCGGGCGTAGTGCTCGCGGATCGGCTCCACGTCCCGTACCTCGAACCCGGCCCGCTCCAGCAGGGTGACGGTGGTGCCGACCGGGGCGAGCTCGCCGTCGGGGAAGACGTACGCGTCGATGAACTCGTCCACGCTGTAGGCCGACTCGTCCTGCTGCGGGCGGCGCGCGATCTGGTGGTTCAGCAGCCGCCCGCCGGGCTTCAGCAGCGCGTACAGGTCCCGCGCGTACTCCAGGTACCGTTCGGCCCCCACGTGCTCGGCCATCCCGATCGACGAGATCGCGTCGTACGGCCCGTCCGTGACGTCCCGGTAGTCCTGGACCCTGATCTCCACCCGGTCCGTCAGGCCCTCGTCGGCGACCCGTTTACGGGCGTAGGCGGCCTGCTCCTGGGAGAGGGTGACCCCGACCACGCTCACGCCGTGCTCCCGGGCGGCCTGGATCGCCATCGAGCCCCAGCCGCAGCCGACGTCGAGCAGCCGCTGGCCGGGGGCCAGGCCGAGCTTCGCGCAGACGAGTTCGAGTTTGTCGCGCTGGGCGGTCTCCAGCGTCTCCGCCTCGTCGCCGGCCCCCCAGTAGGCGCAGGAGTACACCATCGACGGCCCGAGGACGATCTCGTAGAAGTCGTTCCCCACGTCGTAGTGGTGGCTGATGGCCTGTCTGTCGGTGCGGCGGGTGTGCAGATGGCGGTGTCTGCGCATCTCCTCGCGGGGCGGGGCGGGCGGGACCGGCGGCCCGGCGAGTCTGAACAGCTCGCGGACGGCGGCCCGCACCCGGGGCTCGCGCAGCGCCTGGACGAGGGTACGGCCGTCCTCGCCGCGCTCCCAGACCAGTCCCGCGATCGCGTCCAGCGCGGTGTACAGGTCGCCTTCGAGGTCCAGGTCGCCGGAGACCCAGGCCCGGGCCAGGCCCAGCTCTCCCGGTTTGAACAGCAGACGGCGCAGGGCACGGCGGTTGCGCAGGACGAACGTCGGCGCGTCCGGCGGCCCGGTCTCCGATCCGTCCCAGGCCCGCAGCCGTACCGGGAGCGGGACTCCCAGCACCTGCTCGGCAACGTTCCTCAGCCGCGACGCGGCGTCGGCCATGGCGCACACCTCCAAGACATCGATCCCGGATGCCGGTTACCACGTAAACACCGTGGGGGCAGCGGCACAGTCCCGCAAAGGAGTTACGACTGGGCAAAATAGCTGTACGGGCCATGCATATCGGAACGCGTGCCGTGTCCTGTCGCCTTGTCTTGCCTTGTCCCCGTCGTCCGGAAACGCCGAAGGACCTCCCGCACCACGGATGGCGGGAGGTCCTTCGGTTCGTTCAGTGCCGGCCGGACACCGGGTCAGGAAGCCTTGGCCCCGGTCTTGTCGGCCTTCGGGGCGGCGACCGGCGCGGGCTTGGCGGCCTCGTAGAACTCCTCGCGGGGGTTCTCCATGGCACCCAGGGACACGACCTCGCGCTTGAGGAACATGCCGAGGGTCCAGTCCGCGAAGATGCGGATCTTGCGGTTCCAGGTCGGCATCGCCAGACCGTGGTAGCCGCGGTGCATGTACCAGGCGAGACGGCCCTTGAGCTTGATCTTGGTCTTGCCCAGGACGATCATCGCGACGCCCTTGTGCAGACCCAGACCGGCGACCGCGCCCTTGTTGGCGTGGCTGTACTCCTTCTGCGGGAAGCCCCGCATGCCGGAGACCACGTTGTCGCCGAGGACCTTGGCCTGGCGCAGCGCGTGCTGCGCGTTCGGCGGGCACCAGGCGTTCTCGACACCGGCCTTGCGGGCGGCGACGTCCGGCACCTGGGCGTTGTCGCCCGCGGCCCAGATGTAGTCCGTGCCCTGCACCTGGAGGGTCGGGGCGGTGTCCACGTGGCCGCGCGGGCCCAGCGGCAGACCGTAACGGGCGAGCGCCGGGTTCGGCTTGACGCCGGCCGTCCAGACGATCGTGTTGGAGTCGACCTCCAGGCCGTTCTTCAGCACGACGTGACCGCCGACGCAGGAGTCCATCGAGGTGGAGAGGTAGATCTCCACACCGCGGCTCTCCAGGTGCTCCTTGCCGTACTGGCCGAGCTTCGGCCCGACCTCGGGAAGGATCTTGTCGGCAGCGTCGACCAGGATGAAGCGCATGTCCTCGCGGGACACGTTCTTGTAGTACTTCGCCGCGTCGCGGGCCATGTCCTCGACCTCGCCGATGGTCTCCGCGCCCGCGAAGCCACCGCCGATGAAGACGAAGGTGAGCGCCTTGCGGCGGATCTCCTCGTCGGTCGTCGAGTCGGCCTTGTCCAGCTGCTCGAGGACGTGGTTGCGCAGGCCGATGGACTCCTCGATGCCCTTCATACCGATGCCCTGCTCGGCGAGGCCGGGGATCGGGAAGGTGCGGGAGACCGCGCCGAGCGCGATGACCAGGTAGTCGAAGGGCAGCTCGTACGCCTCGCCGACCAGCGGGGCGATCGTGGCGACCTTGCGGTCCTGGTCGATGGTGGTGACCCGGCCGGTGAGGACCTCCGCCTTCGGCAGCACGCGTCGCAGCGGGACGACGACGTGCCGGGGGGAGATGCTGCCGGCGGCGGCTTCGGGGAGGAAGGGCTGGTAGGTCATGTACGACCGGGGGTCGACGACCGTGACGGTCGCCTCGCCGTAGCGCATCTTCTTGAGGATGCGCCGAGCTGCGTACAGGCCTACGTACCCACCGCCTACTACGAGGATCCTGGGACGCTCCGTGGTGCTCATGGCATCGAGTATCCACCCGCCCCGGGGGGCCCGCTCGTGCGCCCCTTCACAAGGTCCGACAGGGGTCGTGCTACACTCCGCGACCCACGTGACACAGGTCATGAACGGCACCGGGAACCCACTTCCGATACGACCCGTTGTCAATGCCGCGTGAGCTGCCTCTCCGGGCTCCCGAAGGCACCGTGAGGGCACCCGATGTCACCCTCGTCAGCACCCCGCGGGACACCCCCGGCACGCTCTCCTGAGCGCGCGCAAGGGCCCGTTGAGCCCCTGAACGGGCCAATGGGACCCCCTGGACCCCTCACCTGCGGGGAATTCCTTGTGAAGAACTTCACGAAGTTTTCCGGCGAGGTGTCGTGGCACGGCGTGTCGCGGCCCGAAAAGCCGCTCATACGACACCTGACCTGCTCAGGGGAGGCGCCGGCGGGCCCGGTCTAGGCGACCGACCAGGCGATGCCGTCCAGGATGTCGTGCTCGCTCACCACGACCTCGTCCGCGCCGATCCGCTCCATGATCGACCGGAGGACGAGGGCGCCCGCGCCGATGACGTCGACGCGTCCCGGGTGCATGGAGGGCACCCCCGCCCGCTCGGCGTGCGTCGAGCGCAGCAGCCACTCGGTGATCTCGCGGACGCGGGCGTAGGGGATGCGGGAGTGGTGGATGGCGGCGGAGTCGTACTCCGGCAGGTCCTGGTGGATGGCGGAGAGCGTGGTCACGGACCCGGCGAGGCCCACCAGGGTGCGCGCCTCGCGCAGCGGCACGGTCTCCTCGGCGAGGTCGAGGGCGCGCTCGATGTCGGCCCGCATGGCGGCCACCTCCGCCTCGGTGGGCGGGTCGCTGATCTGTCCCCCGTGCACGAGGTGCCGCTCGGTCATCCGTACGCAGCCGACGTCCACGGACCGCGCGGACCGCACGTGCCGCTCCCCGACGACGAACTCGGTCGAGCCGCCGCCGATGTCCACGACCAGGAACGGCCTGGCGAGGTCATCCCGGCCGGCCAGCTCCCGCGTGGCGCCGGTGAAGGAGAACTCGGCCTCCTGGTCGCCGCTGATGACCTCGGGCTCGACACCGAGGATGTCCAGCACCCCACGGACGAAGTCGTCCCGGTTCTCCGCGTCCCGGGACGCGGAGGTGGCCACGAACCGCAGCCGCTCCGCCCCGTACTCCTTGATGATCCCCGCGTACTCCCGGCAGGCCGCGAAGGTCCGCTCCAGCGCCTCGGGCGCGAGCCGCCCGGTCCGGTCGACCCCCTGTCCGAGCCGCACGATCACCATCCGCCGGTCCAGATCGACGAGTTCACCGGTCTCCGGGTCGGCGTCGGCGACGAGCAGCCGGATGGAGTTGGTACCGCAATCGATGGCGGCGACGCGGGTCATGGACGGTGTTCCTTCGCTGTCGGCGGTGGTTTCCCGGCCGGCCGGGACCGGCCGGCCGGGAAGGGGACGGGATGGCCGGGGGCGGCGCCCCCGGCGGGGGCGTCACGCGCCGGTGACGACGCAGGAGCCCTTGAGCCACCACTGGGGCAGCATCGCCAGGGCCTCGTCGCCCAGGGGGTTCACCCCGGGCCCCGCCGCCAGCGCGTGCGCGACGAGCACGTGCAGGCACTTCACCCGGTCCGGCATGCCGCCCGCGCTCGGGAAGCCGGTCAGCTCCTCGATCTCGTCCCGGCGCCGGATGTAGTCCTCGTGCGCGGCCCGGTAGGCCGCCGCCAGCTCGGGATCGCTCTCCAGCCGGGCCGTCATCTCCTTCATCACGCCGTTCGCCTCCAGCGTGCCGATGGCGGAGGCCGCCTTCGGGCACGTCAGGTAGTACAGCGTCGGGAAGGGCGTCCCGTCCGGCAGCCGCGGAGCGGTCTCCACGACGTCAGGCCGGCCGCACGGGCACCGGTGCGCGATCGCCCGCAGCCCGCGCGGCGGACGCCCGAGCTGCTCCTTGAAGGCCTCGACGTCGGCGTCGGTGGGCTCGGTACGCGGAGTGGAGGGCGGAGGCGTTTGCATGGCTGTGTTCTGCGTGGCTTTCTGTCGGTTCACTGGTCGGACGCGTCGGACTTGTCGACGCCGTCCCAGACGTTCGCGTACCAGGGCCGGTCGGCCGCCCCGAGGTAGGCGCGCGCCTGCTTGGCCGTACCGGGGTCGATCACGACGTACCCGGTCTCACCCGGCATCACGTAGTGCAGCCGCGCCCGGATCTGCTGCTCGGCGTAGGCGTCGTCCTGCCACCGCGCCTTGAGGTCGCGCAGCTGCTCGACCCGCTGCCGCGCCTGCTGCTGCTGGCGTTCGAGGTCGGCGATCTCGGCGCGCTGCGAGACGTACTGCCGCATCGGATAGGCGAGAGCGACGATCATCGTGCACAGCACGAGCGCGAGCAGGGCCGCGCGGCCGGTGAGCCGGGAGCGGCGGGCCTGCCGCTTGGTCTGGGAGCGGTAGACCCGGGCCGCCGTCTGCTCGCCGAGCAGCTTGAGCCTGGTCGCGGTGGAGAACCGGTCCCGGTCCTTCACGGCCATGTCCCCGCCTCCCTGATACGTGCGTACGTCCCCGCACACGGTACGGGACCGGGTACGGGGACGTACGTACGACTGGCTGAGCCTTACCTTCTACGGGCTCGGCGCGGCGGGTGTGCTCAGCCCTTGAAGCGCGGGAAGGCGGAGCGGCCGGCGTACACCGCCGCGTCGTCGAGGATCTCCTCGATGCGCAGCAGCTGGTTGTACTTGGCGACGCGCTCGGAGCGGGCCGGGGCGCCGGTCTTGATCTGGCCGCAGTTGGTGGCGACGGCAAGGTCGGCGATGGTGACGTCCTCGGTCTCACCGGAGCGGTGGGACATCATGCACTTGAAGCCGTTGCGCTGGGCCAGCTCGACGGCGTCCAGGGTCTCGGTCAGCGAACCGATCTGGTTCACCTTGACCAGCAGGGCGTTGGCGGTGCCCTCCTCGATGCCGCGGGCCAGGCGCTCCGGGTTGGTGACGAACAGGTCGTCGCCGACGAGCTGGACCTTGTCACCGAGCTTGTCGGTGATGACCTTCCAGCCGGCCCAGTCGTCCTCGAACAGCGGGTCCTCGATGGAGACGAGCGGGTAGGCCGCCACGAGCTCCTCGTAGTACTCGGTCATCTCGGCGGCCGAGCGGGACTTGCCCTCGAACTCGTACTTGCCGTCCTTGTAGAACTCGGACGCGGCGACGTCGAGCGCGAGCGCGATCTGCTCACCGGGGACGTAACCGGCCTGCTTGACGGCCTCCAGGATGAGGTCGAGCGCGGCGCGGTTGGACTCCAGGTTCGGGGCGAAGCCGCCCTCGTCGCCGAGACCGGTCGACAGGCCCTTGGCCTTCAGGACCTTCTTGAGGGTGTGGTAGACCTCGGCACCCCAGCGCAGCGCCTCGGAGAAGGACTCCGCGCCGATCGGGGCGATCATGAACTCCTGGATGTCCACGTTGGAGTCCGCGTGCGAACCGCCGTTGAGGATGTTCATCATCGGCACCGGCAGCAGGTGCGCGTTCGGGCCGCCCAGGTAGCGGAAGAGCGGCAGGTCGGACGCCTCGGAGGCGGCGTGCGCGACGGCGAGGGAGACGCCGAGGATGGCGTTGGCGCCGAGCGAGCCCTTGTTGTCGGTGGCGTCCAGGTCGAACATGGCCTGGTCGATCAGGCGCTGCTCGGTGGCGTCGTAGCCGACCAGCTCCGGGCCGATCTGCTCGATCACGGCGAGGACGGCCTTCTCGACACCCTTGCCGAGGTAGCGGTTGGGGTCGCCGTCACGAAGCTCGATGGCCTCGAAGGCACCCGTGGAGGCACCGGACGGAACGGCGGCACGACCCGTGCTGCCGTCGTCGAGGCCGACCTCGACCTCGACCGTGGGGTTGCCTCGGGAGTCCAGGATTTCCCGGGCTACGACGACGTCGATGGACGGCACGAGCATCTCCTTCGTGGGATGTGGCGCGATGTGACGCTGGTGGTGCGCGGCGGTGTGCCTTGCGACTAGAGCCTAACCGTCCCGGGGCCGTCGGCCAGCCGACCGACCGGCCCGTGGACACACTGACGGTACTCATTGTTCACGCACGGAACAAAGGGGGCCCCGATGAAGAACGGGAGAAGAGCGGGCCACGACGGGAGGTGAGCGGGGCCGGGAGAGGCGCCGGGCGGGCCACGAAGGGGCGCCGGACGGGGCGTGGCGGGGCGCCGGGCGGGTCGTGGCGGGTCCGGGAGAGGCGCGGCGGGGCCGGGCGGAAGAAACCCCGCCCCGGTGCGTACGGGGGAAAACGCACCGGGGCGGGGGTCCGTGGGGGACGGGGGTGGCCCTCACGTGGTCCCTACTATGAGGACCACGGTTGTGAGAGCGCTGTGGTTCAGCTGGGTGCCGCTTAATACTTCGGCCGGCACCCCGTCGTACGGCCTACTTCAGGTGCAGCTGCTGGCCCGGGTAGATGAAGTCGGCGTCCTCGACGATGTCCTTGTTCAGCTTGAACAGGGCCTGCCAGCCGCCCTTGACCTTGTGCTTCAGGGCGATCGAGCTGAGGGTGTCGCCCTTGACGACCTTGTACTCGCCGTCGCCCTTCTTGACCGTCTTGCCGGCCGGCGTGGTCACGGTCGCGGCGGCCGGACGCTCGGCGGAGCGGGAGGCGGCCTGGGTGTCGGTCGAGCGGGTGGCGGTGCCGGCGCCGGTGCCGCTGCTCGACGAGCTGGAGGACCCGGTGCCGGAGGAGGCGGTGCTGCTGCCCGTGTAGGCGGCGCTGGACAGGCCCGTGCCGCAGACCGGCCAGGCACCCTTGCCCTGCGCGGCGAGGACCTTCTCGGCGATCTGGATCTGCTGCGTCTTGGTGGCCAGGTTGGCCGTGGAGGCGTACGCGGTGCCGCCGTACGCGGCCCAGGTGGAGGCCGAGAACTGCAGGCCGCCGTAGTAGCCGTTGCCGGTGTTGATGGCCCAGTTGCCGCCCGACTCGCACTGGGCGACGGCGTCCCACTCGGAGGCGGTGGCGGCGGAGGCGCTGCCGGCCGCCATCAGCGGGGCGGCGACGGCGACACCGGTGACACCGGCGACGGCGATGGCGCGGACGGCCTTGGACGGGCGGCGATGCTTGCCCTTGCTGGAGAACAGCATGGATGGATCCCCTCACCGACGCCTGCGAGGTGAGCTGTCGGGTTCGGGCCGGTTGAGTTGCCCGGCCGCACGCCCGCTCTCACGGGTCGCGCGGCTCCACCCCTAGCCGGTTCCAGCGTCAACCGCTGGGCCCGGCACCTACCTTGGGTCCCCCGCTCCTGCCCACGGCGCTTGACGCGACGACTGTTCCCGGGCGGCCGCTGGCAGGACTCGGCGTTGCGACGGCCGGGGCTCGCGGTGACGAGCGGCCTTGACCGTAAACAGGCGATCAGGTGAATTTCAAAGATGATCAGGGCCTTTGAGACTCATCCCACACTTTCACCAAACCGGACATTTAACGCCGAAGCGGGGCGTCAACTCCGTCTACTTTTCGTCCGTTTCGCTGCTGAGTTTCAGGGTCTGACCGGGGGCGATGTGGTTCGGGTCGGTACCGATGTCGGCCTTGTTCGCGGCGTAGAGCGCGCGCCACCCGCCGTCGAGACCAAGGGAGTCGGCGATGGAGGCGAGGGTGTCGCCGTCACGGACGACATAGGTGCCGGCATCACGCGAGGCATGACGGCCGGACGACGCGGCCTTCTGACCGCCCGTCACGCCTTCGTCCGCCGAGCCGCCGCGGTGCTTGCCGCCGCTGCTGACGGCCCCGGTGTCGACCAGATCCCAAGACCCACCGGTCTGCTCGGAATTGTCCGAGTCTGCGCTTTCGGGGAGGACGGGATTCTCGCTCGCCTTCGAGGTGCTCGAACCGGAAGACGCCGACTTGTCCTTCTTGGGTGATTCGGTGGACTTGTCACCCTTGGAGTCGGTGCTCGCGCTCGCGCTCGGCGACGGGGTGGCCGAGTCGCCGCTGTCCGAGGTGTCCGAGGAGGCGGACGAGCCGGAGTCCGAGGAACCGGTCGCGTCCGACGAGTCCGACAGCCCGGAGGAGGTGTCCGAGGACGTGTCGTCCCCGCTCCCGTCGACGCCCGTGTCCACGTCCACGGAGGCGTCGTCGGAGGAGAGCCCGGAGAGCAGGGCGCAGGTCCGCCAGGGCTTGGTGCCCTGGTCGGCGAGGATCTTCTCGGCGACGGCTATCTGCTGCGAACGGCTCGCCTGGTCCGGCGTGACGGCGTACTCCTGGCCGCCGTACTGGTCCCAGTCGTCCTGCGACATCTGCAGGCCGCCGTAGTAGCCGTTGCCGGTGTCGGCGCTCCAGGAGCCGCCGCTCTCGCACTCGGCCACCTTGTCCCATGTGGTGCCGTCGGCCGCGTTGGCGCTCGCCGCGCCGAGCAGCGGGATGGCGATGGCGGAGCCGGTCACCCCGGCCGCGACAAGGAGGGCCGGAGCCTGACGGGGGCGCCGGTGACGGCCGTTCCCGGAGAGCATGCGGAAACCTTTCGAGCGACAGCGATGACCGGTGCGGCGGGTCCCGCAGGGGCGCCGCACTGATGGGTGAACGTATAGGCAGACGATCACTTGTCACAAGTTAATGCCGCACAGATCACGTGAAGATCACAGAGTTGAGTGCTGGTCACCTTCGCTGGTGGGCGGCTCGGCGGCCCGCGGAGTGAACTCCACGGGCAGCGTGCGCAGTCCGCGCATGATGAGTCCGCCGCGCCACCTCAACTCGCTCGTGTCCCCCGCGAGCCGCAGGTCAGGGAGCCGGGTGAGCAGGCCGGCGAGCGCGGTCCGGCCCTCCAGCCGGGCGAGCGGGGCACCCAGGCAGTAGTGAATGCCGTGGCCGTATCCGAGGTGCTGGTTGTCGCGCCGGGAGAGGTCGAGGGTGTCCGGCTCGGCGAACCGCTCCGGGTCCCGGTCCGCCGCCGCGAGCACGACGAGCACGGGGTCGCCGGCCGCGATGTGCCGTCCGCCGATGCCGAGCGGCTCCGTGGCGAACCGCCAGGTGGCCAGCTCCACCGGACCGTCGTAGCGGAGGAGTTCCTCGACACCGGTCTCCAGCAGCCCCTGCTCACCGGCGGCGAGCGAGTCCTGCAGACGGGCGCGCTGCTCGGGGTGGGTGAGCAGGGCGTACATCCCGTTCCCGATCAGGTTGACGGTCGTCTCGAACCCGGCGAACAGCAGGATGAAGGCCATGGCGGCGGCCTCGTTCTCGGTGAGCTGCTCGCCGTGGTCCGAGGCCCGGATGAGCCCGGAGATGAGGTCCTCGCCCGGGCCCGCCTCGGCGGGCAGCGCCTCGCGCTTGCGGTGGATCAGCTCGGCCAGGTACCCCCGCATCTTCTTCACGGACCGCGCGACCCCGCCCCGGGGCCCGCCGCCGTGCCGGATCATCATCCCCGCCCAGTCCCGGAAGTCGTCCTGGTCCTCGGGCGGGACGCCGAGCAGGTCGCAGATGGCGTAGATGGGGAGCGGGAACGCGAACTCGTGGATGAGGTCGGCGGATCCGGTCGCCGCGAACCCGTCGATCAGCCGGTCGGTCAGCTCCTGCACCCGCGGCGCGAACTCGGCCACCCGGCGCGGGGTGAACGCCTTGCTCACCAGGCGCCGCAGCCGCGTGTGGTCCGGCGGGTCGATGTTCAGCAGATGCGTCATCAGCTCGGCCTTGCGCTCTCCGGGAATCCCGGTCTTCCCCTTCGCGTGCGCGGGCTCGTCGTGATGCGCGGGGTTCTTGGACAGCCGGGGGTCGGCGAGGGCCAGCTTGGCGTCCTGGTACCGGGTGACCAGCCAGGCTTCCACGCCGCTGGGGAGCGTGGTGCGGTGGACGGGTGCGTTCCGGCGGAGCCAGGCGTAGGCGGGGTACGGATCCGTCGCGAACTCCCAGCTGAAGAGTTCGGGGGCGGCGCTGTCGTCGGGGCTGAGCTGGTCGGTCACTCCCAGACGGTACCGGGCTCCTCCCCCGGGCCCACCCTCCGCACCCGGACCACCCTGCGAAGCCCAACGTCCGAGCGGCCGCAGGCACAGCCGCCGCGAGCACACCGGCCACGTACGGCGGCACGCGGTCCCGCTACCGCGACTGCCTTTCGCGCCTCGGCTCCCGCGGCTGCCTTCCCCGGCTCCGCCCCCTTGGCTGCCTTGCGCGGGTTCCTCGTCGCGTCTTTCCTTCGCCTCCCCTCTAGCCCTCTTCTCCCTCTTCTCCTTCTTCTCCTTCTTCCTCGGTCTCTTCTTCTCCCTTCTCGGTCTGCCTGATCGCGTCGCGGTAGGTGCGGGCCGCCGCGCGGAGTGCCGCCTCCGGGTCCACCCCGTCCGCCTCGGCGCGGGCCGCCAGCGCGAGCAGCTCGTAGCCGATGCCCTCGCCCGCCGGCAGCGGGACGTCCAGGCCGGCCGTGCGGACGCGGGAGGTGAGCTTGGCGGCGAGGGCGAGGCCGGGCTGGCCGAGCGGGACGCCGTCGGTCACCGAGGTGCGGCGCTTCTCCTGGGCCTTGGTGCGCAGCCAGTGCTCCTTGACCTCCTCGGGCGTGGAAGCGGTCTCGTCGCCGAAGACGTGCGGGTGGCGGTGGATCAGCTTGGCGACTATGCCGCCGGCCACGTCGTCCACGGAGAACGGCGCCTCCGCGTCCTCCTCGGCGATCCTGGAGTGGAAGACGACCTGGAGCAGGACGTCGCCCAGTTCCTCGCGCAGTTCGTCGCGGTCGCCCTCCTCGATCGCCTCGACGAGTTCGTACGCCTCCTCGATGCCGTACTTCGCCAGTCCCTTGTGGGTCTGCCGGGACGACCAGGGGCACTCCAGCCGGATGCGGTCCATGACCTGGACGAGGTCGAGGAGGCGGGCGCCGGGCAGGTCGTAGGAGGCGGGCAGGAGCTCCAGCTCGGGCATCCGGACCCGGCCGGAGCCGGCGAGGCGGGCCAGGCCGTCGGTGAGCGCGGGCTCGCCCTCCCCCGTCGCCACGACCACCACCGTCCGGCCGCCGGCGCAGGAGTCGACCAGTTCCTGAGCGGTGGGCGCGGCCTGGTCCACGATGATGCCGGCCTCCCGCAGGTACGGCAGCTGCGGGTGGGCGCCGTCCGCGCACAGCACACGGTCCGCGGCGCGCAGCGCCTGCCAGGCGGGCCAGGACAGCAGGCCGGGGGCGACACGGTGGCTGGTGGTGAGCAGGACGGCACGGCCGACGTCGGCGGTGGTGGGTTCGGGCCTGGTGGTGTTCACGCTCCGAACGTAACGCACCGCCGCCGCCGACCTCGCGGTTTGTCCACAGGGCCGGAACGATCAAGCGATCGTACGACCGCTAGCCCCTGCCCGGCCCTTCCCGCCGGCCTTCCCGTCGCCCCTACCCTCCGGCGCCCTCTGTCGACCTCCGGCGCCCTCCGGCGCGCTACGCCGAGACCTGGGTTCCGGCCGAGGTGACCTCGCGTACCCACGGCGTCTTGGCGTCCACGCGGCTGCTCTTCTGGACGTCCCAGGCGCCGTAGCGCGGGTTGAGGTCGACGTGGAGCTCCCCGGAGGCACTGGCCAGGGCCTTCCAGAAGGCGGGCTGCGAGGTGTCGGTGCCGAGCAGCTGGGCGAGCTTCTGGGCCTCCACCTGGAAGCGGAGGTTGTCGTCCAGGCGGCTGGGGGCGATGCCGTACTTCTGGAGCCAGGCGGTCTGCAGCCCCTTGGCGCCGCCGGCCTGCTGTTCGAGGCTGGTGCGCATCGTCTCGACGTCCTTGCGGGTGACGCTGACGCCCGCGTTCTGCGCGGCCCGGTGCAGCACCTGGTCGAGGACCATGTTGTACAGGGTGTCCCGGGTGAGGCTGCTGGTGGACGCGAGCACCTGCTGGTACTGCGTGTCGTCCGAGACCGCCGCCCGCTGGGCCCTGCGCACCTCGTTCACGCGGTTCTCCAGCTGCGCGACGGTGATCCGCCGGCCGCCGACGACGGCCGCCGCACCCGGGTGCGCGCCGCTTCCGCAGGCGGTGAGGAAGGGGGCCGCGGCGGCGATCGCGGCGGAGAGGACGAGCGCGTTGCGACGGCGGCGGTGCAAGGATGCCTCCCGAGGAGATTGTGCGACGGTGCACAAAGTCTTGCGGTGATCGATGGTAGGCAGTGGTCCGGCTCTGGCCAACCCATTCGACCAACGATTCACACGCGTATCCGGCACCGCCGCGCCACCCCCCGGAAGGGTTTGCGGATCGGACCGCGCCCGGCCCGCGGGCGGCCCGCGCTCAGCCCGTGATCGCCACCGGGGCGTCCCAGGCGTCGCGGTCCACGGTGATCGTGTACCCGCCGCGCGTCTCCTTGCTGTTCACCATGTACTGGTGGGCCCGGCTGTGCCCGGTGTACTGGGACGCGCCGAACGGCCAGTCCGTCGTGGTGGTGTTCTTCTTGTCCCACAGCGCGTACCAGAGGTTGCCCGGCAGGTCGGTCCGGTCGGTCGCGGCGGCGATCGCCTTGGCGCTGGAACTGGTGAAGCCGTAGTAGCCCGCGCGGTACGTCTTGGCGCGCAGCTGCTTGTCGAAGGCGCGCACATAGGTGAGCACGGCGTTGTTGCACGTCGTGTCCGTCGTGTCGTACGCCTCCATGTCGAGGTAGACGGGGCTGCCGGCCTTCATGCCGAGGGCGGCGGCCTTGGCGACCGCGTCGTTGGCGTCGGCGGTGCCCAGGGAGGCGGCCGTGGAGGCGGTCATCTTCTCCGGGCTGGAGCCGGTCTGGCAGGACGGCTGGGCACCGACGTAGAGCGGGATGAGCTTCCAGCCGGCCGCGGAGACGGACTTGACCCAGGAGGCGGTGAGGTTGGGCTGGGCGCAGCCGCGGTTCTTGCCGCCCACGTAGACGGCGGCGGCGCCGTAGAAGCCGGTGTTCCAGGCCTTCATCGCGGCGAGGGAGGGCGCGGCGCAGGTGTCGAAGGCGCGGCCGGTGTACGTCTTCTGGGCGGGCCAGGTGGTGGCGGCCATGGAGGTCTGCGCGGCGATCCCGGCTCCGGCGACGACGGCGGCACCCGCGACACCCCAGGTGACGTATCTGCGCTTCTTGGACTGCCGATGGCTGGACATGACGGACCCCACCCCTGTGTGTGCACTGTGCGCGAAAGTTCGCGGAAAACGGAGCGCAACCTATCAGGGGCGGTCCGACGGGCCACAGGTCAGGGGCGGTACCGCTAGCCGCGCACCTGTCCCAGCCACAGCAGCGTCCGCCGGACCTCGCCCGCCAGGGGGTGGCCGGGCCCGTGCAGCCGCTCCACGTCGAACAGCAGCCGCGCCAGGGTGTCGTGCGCGGCCGGCCGGTCGCCGAGCGCGAGCAGCAGGTGCCCGATCCGGCGGCGCACGTCGTGCGCGAGCCGCGGGTCGCCGGCCACGTACTGGTTCTCGTAGTACGGCAGCAGCGCGCGGTACTCGGCGAGCGCCGCCGCCGGTTCGCCGAGCTGTTCCAGGCACTGGGCGGCCTCGTAGCGGAAGCGCAGCGACTGGGTGTCGGCCTGGCCGGCCTCGGCGGCGCGTTCGTCGGCGAGACGGCGCAGTTCGGGCAGCGCGCGCCGGTACTGCCCGTCGTCCATCAGCGTGGCCGCGTACTGCTTGCGCAGGGTGCGTACGACCGTGGAACGCTCCCCGTGCTGGTCCGCGGCGACCGGCAGGATCGCGCCCAGGATGTCGACGGCCTGGGTGATGCGCCCTTCCCCGAGCAGCCGCTTGACCTCGTCGACGGCCTGGGCGACATCGGGCTTGCCGGGTACGGCGGCCACGGGGGCGGCGGGCTGCGGGGCGGGCGTCCGGGCGCGGTCCGGCCAGGGGGCGTGCGGGCGCAGGAAGGGGCGCGTGGGATCCAGGTGCGCCCCGCTGTGGGTGCCGCGCGCGGGCAGCAGCGGGACGAGGTCCTCATACACCTCCTGCGCGGCGGCGGGGCGGTGCTGCGGGTCCTTCGCGAGCAGCCGCAGCACCAGCGCCTCCAGGGCCTCGGGCACCTCGGACCGGAGCCGGCGCACGGGCACCGGCTGCTCGTACAGGTGCCGGTGCAGCACGCCGAGCGAGGTGGAACCGGCGAACGGCACCTCCCCGCTGAGCAGTTCGTGCAGCAGCACCCCGAGCGCGTACAGGTCCGTGTAGGGGCCTACGGAGCCGCCCATCGCCTGCTCGGGCGCCATGTAGGCGGGCGAGCCGATGGGTACGCCGGTGTGGGTGAGGCGGGTGGTGTCGGTGTCCATCACGGAGGCGACGCCGAGGTCCAGGACGACGATCGTGCCGTCCTGCCTGACCATCAGGTTGCGGGGCTTGAGGTCGCGGTGGACGATCGGCACGGCGTGCACGGCGCTCAGCACGGCGCACAGCTGCGCGGCCACCGCGACCGCCCACTGCCAGGGGTAGGGGGTGTGCTCGGCCAGGTGGCCGGCCAGGTCGGTGCCATCCACGTGCTGCATGACGAGGTACAGCTCGTCGCCCTCGGTGCCCGCGTCGTGCACGGTGACCAGGCCGGGGTGGTCGACCTGCGCGGTCACCCGGCACTCGCGCAGGAACCGCCGGCGCAGTTCGTCGGCCTCCGCGCCCGCCACCCGGTCGGGGCGCAGCAGCTTCACCGCCACGCGCCGGTCGAGCCGCTGGTCGTATCCCGTCCAGACCTGGCCCATGCCGCCCTGCCCGATGAGCGTGGACAGCTCGTAGCGATCGGCGACGACTCGTCCTGCCGCCACGGTCACCTTCCGCCCTCGTGGCGGCCGTCATGGTTGCGCAGGTAGTCACTGAGCTCGTCGAGTTCGGCGCGCACCTGCTCGATCCGCTCGGGCGCCGGGCGCTGGGGCGGCGGCGGGACCGAGGGCTGCGCGAGCGGCGGCTGCGGAATCGGGGGCACGGTGTGCGGGGGCGGAGTGTGCGCGGGCGGCACGTGCGGCGGCGGGGTGTGCGGGCCGAGCGGCGTCGACGCCGTGGTGAACGGGGAGGCGGGGGGCGCGTAGCCGTACGTCTGCGCCGCGTACGCCGCGCGCTGCCGCTGGAAGTGGCGCACCTCGGCGATGACGTAGTACAGCGTCGCCGCCAGGAGCGCGCCGAACAGCAGCACGATCCCCAGGTAGCCGCCGACGGTGTGCACCTCGTCGCCGGGCTCGGTGGCCAGCAGCACGAGGCTGAGGACGTCGGCCGCCCCCACCGTGACCAGCAGGCCGTAGTCCACCGATCTTCGGGTCAGGACGGCCAGCCGCAGCAGCATCAGCCACGCCATGAAGCCGCAGCTGAACAATCCCATCGCCACGAACACCAAACGCAACAGGACCACTACACCCTCGTGCGGCGGCCGCTGCACCGGCTGCGCATGGCCCTGGCCTTGCATGGTCGCTCCTGTTATTTCCTGAAAAGGGGCGTACGTGCCCGTCCGGCGCTCCGTTCGCGGACAACACCGGTCGTGCGATGGTCGCTTCGAGCATATGGCCCGACACCGACGAGCGGTCCGGGTTGTATCGAACCGTTGTGGTGCCGACGCCTCAGCGGGCCTTGAACCGGGACGGGGCCTTGGTCGGGTTGCCGCCCGTGGGGATCTTCTGGTTCGGGCAGTCGGCGAGGACCTTCTTCATCGCGGCCTTCTCGGCGGCGGTGGCCCACAGGCCGTACTTCTTCTTCACCGCGACCTGCGCGGCGACATAGGTGCAGCGGTAGGAGGTGTTGGCCGGGAGCCAGGTGGCCGCGTCGCCGTCGCCCTTGCCGCGGTTGGCGCTGGCGTTGACGGCCAGGAGGTTCAGCGGGTCGTTGGCCAGGGCTATGCGCTTGCTGGCGTCCCAGTACTTGGCGCCCTTCTGCCAGGCGTCCGAGAGGGCGACCAGGTGGTCTATGTCGACCAGGCTGCGGCCGCGCCGGTAGACGACCTCCTTGCCGGAGTAGGGGTCCGACTCCAGGACGCCGTAGGAGACCTTGCAGTCGCCGTCCGTGAACTTCACGTCCTTCAGGTCGCGCTTGAGTATGTCGTCCCGGGTGTCGCAGGAGTTGGAGTCGGTGTCGGCCCAGGCGGAGCCGAACTTCTCCCGGGAGTAACCGGTCTTCGGGGACCGGCCCTTGACGGTCAGCGAGTCGGCGGCGGCCACGGCCGCTCCCCCGCTGCCGGTGCCCTCGGCGCCGGAACTCCCCTTGTCCTGAAGATCCTTGCATCCGGTCACGGCGAAGATCATGACGACGGCGGTGACCGCCCCGCCCCTCAGACGCGTCACGTGCGCCCCCTCCTGCTTGCCCTGGTCCGCCGCCGCACGGGCGGATTCGCGGGATATCCGCAGGTCCCACGGTAACCGCCGTACGGCTACGGCCAGATGGGACCTAAAGGGGGCGAACGCGTCAACTCGGTCTTACCGTTGCCACATTGGGATCCTCGGAGAAGCCCGGGCGGGGTTCCCCCGCGCCCGCTCACGCCCCGCCGTGGACCGCCCCGACCAGGCGTCTTCCCCCGTGACTCCCCCTCACACCTCGCCGGTCCCCAGGGTCGACTCCGCCGGCAGCAGCCCGGAGGACAGGACCGCGGCCCAGGAGTCGCCGAGGAGTTCCGCGAGGCGGGCGGCCGAGGTGCGGCCGAGGGCCCGCCAGGGGGCCACGGCGAGTTCGTCGGTGCGTTGCCTCGACGTCGCGGCGCGGGAGGCAGCCCGCCTCCGTGGCCGTACCGTCCGTGTCGACCAGGCCGCGTGCGGCCAGGCGGGCGCGTGCGCTCCGCCTCGTGGCCGCCGCGGGCCGTCTACGACCCGAGGACCGACGCCAGGAACTCGCCCACCCAGGCCAGCAGGTCGCGCCCGACCAGCGGCTTCCCGCCCACCTTCGCGGTCTTCGGGCGGGGCACCAGCACCTGGTGGACCGCCGGCTTGATGACGGTCCCGGGGTAGAGGCGCTTGAGCCGCAGCTCCTGCGACTCGCGCAACTCCACCGGCGCGAACCGGATGTTGGCGCCCTGGAGCACGATCTCGCCCACCCCGCACGCGCGCGCGAGCATCCGCAGACCGGCGACCAGCAGCAGGTTCTCCACCGGCTCGGGCAGCTTGCCGTAGCGGTCGGTGAGCTCCTCGCGGACCGCCCTGATGTCGTCCTCCGAGTTGGCGGAGGCGATCGCGCGGTACGCCTGGAGGCGCAGCCGCTCGCCGGGCGCGTAGTCGTGCGGGACGTGCGCGTCGACGGGCAGCTCGATCTTGACCTCGAGGGGCGGCTCCTCCTCGATCTCGCCGGTCTCCAGCTGCCGCCGGTAGTCCGCGACGGCCTCGCCGACCATGCGGACGTACAGGTCGAAGCCGACGCCCGCGATGTGACCGGACTGCTCGCCGCCGAGCAGGTTTCCGGCGCCGCGGATCTCCAGGTCCTTCATCGCCACGTACATGCCGGCGCCCATCTCGGTGTGCTGGGCGATGGTGGCGAGCCGTTCGTGCGCGGTCTCGGTCAGCGGCTTCTCCGGCGGGTACAGGAAGTACGCGTACCCGCGCTCGCGCCCCCGGCCGACCCGGCCGCGCAGCTGGTGCAGCTGGGACAGGCCGAAGGTGTCGCCGCGCTCCACGATCAGGGTGTTGGCGTTGGAGATGTCGATGCCGGACTCGACGATCGTGGTCGAGACGAGGACGTCGAACTTCTTCTCCCAGAAGTCGACGACGACCTGCTCCAGGGCCGACTCCGACATCTGGCCGTGCGCGGTCGCGATGCGCGCCTCGGGGACGATCTCGCGGAGTCTGGCCGCCGCGCGGTCGATGGACTCCACCCGGTTGTGGATGTAGAAGACCTGGCCCTCGCGCAGCAGTTCGCGGCGGATGGCGGCGCCGATCTGCTTCTCCTCGTACGGCCCGACGAAGGTGAGCACCGGGTGGCGCTCCTCCGGGGGCGTGGTGATCGTGGACATCTCGCGGATGCCGGTGACCGCCATCTCCAGGGTGCGCGGGATCGGGGTCGCGGACATGGTCAGCACGTCGACGTTGGCGCGCAGCTTCTTCAGCTGCTCCTTGTGCTCGACGCCGAAGCGCTGCTCCTCGTCGACGATGACCAGGCCGAGGTCCTTGAACCTGGTCTCCGAGGCGAACAGCCGGTGGGTGCCGATGACGACGTCGACCGCGCCGTCCCTGAGGCCCTCCAGGGTCCCCTTCGCCTCGGTGTCGGTCTGGAACCGGGAGAGCGCCTTCACGCTCACCGGGAACTGCGAGTACCGCTCGGAGAACGTGCCGAAGTGCTGCTGGACCAGCAGGGTCGTGGGCACGAGGACGGCCACCTGCTTGCCGTCCTGGACCGCCTTGAAGGCCGCGCGGACGGCGATCTCCGTCTTGCCGTAGCCGACGTCGCCGCAGATCAGGCGGTCCATGGGGACCGACTTCTCCATGTCCTCCTTGACCTCGGCGATGGTGGTCAGCTGGTCGGGGGTCTCGGCGTACGGGAACGCGTCCTCCAGCTCGCGCTGCCACGGGGTGTCCCCGCCGAACGCGTGTCCGGGGGCGGCCATGCGCGCGCTGTAGAGCTTGATCAGGTCGGCGGCGATCTCCTTGACGGCCTTCTTGGCGCGCGCCTTGGTCTTCGTCCAGTCCGCGCCGCCGAGGCGGTGCAGGGTGGGCGCCTCGCCGCCGACGTACTTGGTGATCTGCTCCAGCTGGTCGGTGGGGATGTACAGCCGGTCGCCGGGCTGGCCGCGCTTGGCGGGGGCGTACTCGACGACCAGGTACTCGCGGGTGGCGCCCTGGACGGTGCGCTGCACCATCTCGATGTAGCGGCCGACGCCGTGCTGTTCGTGGACGATGTAGTCGCCCGGCTCCAGGGTGAGCGGGTCGATGGTCTTGCGGCGGCGGGCCGGCATCCGGGCGCCGTCCTTGCCGGCCGCCTTCTGGCCGGACAGGTCGGTCTCGGTGAGCACGGCGAGCCTGAGCGCCGGGTCGACGAAGCCGTAGTCGATCGAGCCGCAGGACACGTGCACGACCGAGGGGCTCAGCTCGTCCAGGTCGACGTCCAGGCGGGCCGCGATGCCCTCGCCGCCGAGCACCTCGACGGTGCGGGAGGCGGGGCCGTGGCCCTCGGTGACGTAGACCGTGCGCCAGCCGTCGGCCAGCCAGCCCTTGGTGTCGGCGAGGGCCTTGGCGGTGTCGCCCCGGTAGGTCTCCGTGGCGTGCATGCCCAGCTTGAGGGTGTCGGCGGACAGCTCCTCGTCGGCGGCGAACGGCGAGACCGACCACCACATCATGTCCAGCTCGCGCGCGCGGTCACGGACGTCCGCGATCGACCACAGGGAGGCCGCGCCGACGTCGATGGGCGCCTCGCCGCCGCCCGCGGTGGCCGCCCAGGAGGCCTGCAGGAACTCCTGGCTGGTCGCCACCAGGTCGGCGGCGCGCGTGCGGACCCGCTCCGGATCGCACACGACGGCCATCGCGCCCTTGGGCAGCACGTCGAGCAGCAGTTCCATGTCGTCGACGAGGACCGGGGCGAGGGACTCCATGCCCTCGACCGCGATCCCCTCGGCGATCTTGTTCAGCAGCTCGCCCAGCTCGGGGTGCTGCTCGGCGAGGGCACGCGCGCGGGCGCGGACGTCCTCGGTCAGCAGCAGCTCGCGGCAGGGCGGCGCCCACAGGCCGTGCTCGGCGACCTCCAGGGAGCGCTGGTCGGCGACCTTGAAGTAGCGGATCTCCTCGACGTCGTCGCCCCAGAACTCGACGCGCAGCGGGTGTTCCTCGGTGGGCGGGAAGACGTCCAGGATGCCGCCGCGGACGGCGAACTCGCCGCGCTTCTCGACGAGCTCCACGCGCGCGTAGGCGGCGGCCGCGAGGGCCTCGACCACCTCGTTCAGGTCGGCGTTCTGACCGGTGCGCAGCGCCACCGGCTCCAGGTCGCCGAGGCCCTTGACCTGAGGCTGGAGCACGGACCGTACGGGCGCGACGACGACGGAGACCGGGCCGGTCTCGGGGTCGTCGGGGCGCGGGTGGGCCAGGCGGCGCAGGACCGCGAGGCGACGGCCGACGGTGTCGCTGCGCGGGCTGAGCCGCTCGTGCGGGAGCGTCTCCCAGGAGGGGTAGTCCACGACGCCCGCGGAGGGCAGGAGCGTGCGCAGGGCGGCTGCCAGGTCCTCGGCCTCGCGGCCGGTGGCGGTGACCGCCAGCACGGGGCGGCCGGTCTCGCGGGCCAGGGCGGCGACCGCGAAGGGGCGGGCCGCCGGGGGGCCGACCAGGTCGACGTGCATGCGGTTGCCGTCCGCGGCCGCCTTGATCGCTTCCGCGAGTGCGGCGTCCTTGACGACGGCGTCGAGCAGACCGTGCAGGCTCATTCAGGGCGGCTTTCGTCCGGGGGCGGGCAACGCGAAGGGCCCGGCGCGGGCTGCGGCCGGGGGGTCTCCAGCGTACGACGGAGCGTGCGCCGACGCCGGGGGCTGTGGATAACCTACGGTGCACCGTACGTGACCCGCCGTCGCGGGCCACCGGCAGGTCGGCTCCTGGGCGCGGGAAGGCTCCGCGGGACGCGGCAATGCCCGGCGCCGAGGAGTCCCGCTGGACTCCTCGGCGCCGGGCGTTCCCCCGCAACCCCCGTGTGCGGTGGCCCTGCGGGCGGGCCGGTCAGTCCGTCGCGATGGCGTTCAGGACGTTCATGCGGCCCGCGCGGAACGCCGGGACCAGGGCGGCGAACAGGCCCACGAAGGCCGAGCCGGCGAAGACGCCGATGATCGTCGGCCAGGGGATCTCCAGGACCTTCAGTCCCTGGAGGGCGAGCAGCTTCTGGGCGGTGGCGCCCCAGCCCATGCCGAGGCCGAGGCCCAGCAGGGCGCCGAAGAGGGCGATGACCACGGACTCCATGCGGATCATGCGGCGCAGCTGGCGGCGGGAGAGACCGATGGCCCGCATGAGGCCGATCTCGCGCGTGCGCTCGACGACCGACAGGGCCAGCGTGTTCACGACGCCGAGGACCGCCACGATGATCGCCAGCGCGAGCAGACCGTAGATCAGGTTCAGCAGCTGTCCGATCTGGTCCTTCAGCGCCTGCTTGTAGTCGGTCTGGTCGCGCACGGTGTACTGCGGGTAGTCGTGCAGCGCGGACTTCAGCGACTTGTACGCGGCGTCCTGCCGCCCGTCCCGGGCGGTGGCGAAGACCAGCTGGTCGAGGGGCATCCGGTCGGCCGGCACGTACTTGGCGAGCGTGGCGATGGACGTGTACTGGGCGCCCTGGTCGATGACGACGTCGCTGCTGGTGATCGCGCGGACGGTGAGCCGGGCCGTGCCGCCGTCCCTGAACCTGACGGTGATCTTCGAGCCGAGGTGGATGCCGTGCGCCTTGGCGAACTTCTCGTGCACGGACATCGAGTCGGGCAGGTAGGCGTCCGCGAGGTTCCCGGCGACGGTCTTGGTGCGCAGGTCGGTCGCGTAGGTCGGGTCGGCCGCGGTGATGCCGGTGTCCTTGAGCGTCCTGCCGTCGGGGGTGGTGTAGTCGGCGGTGGTGCTCCGGTACTCGGTGACCCGCGCGAGGCCCGGCGTGTCCTTGACGGCCCTGACCGCCTGCGGGGTGACCAGCTGGCCGCTGTCGGACTGGATGATGAAGTCCGTGCCGACGGTCTTGTCGAGCTGGTCGGAGGCCGAGGCGACCATGGAGGAGCCGACCACGGAGAGGCAGGCGACCAGCGCGAGCCCGATCATCAGGGCGGCGCCCGTGGCCCCGGTACGGCGCGGGTTGCGCAGGGCGTTGCGTTCGGCCATGCGCCCGACCGGGCCGAACATCCGCAGCAGGACGGCGCCCAGGACCCGGACGACCCCGCCCGCGAGCAGCGGGCCGACGACGACGAACCCGATCAGTGAGAGCACGATGCCCAGGCCGAGCCAGAGCGAGCCCTCCTTGGCCTTGTCCGCGGCCGAGGCCAGGTAGAGGCTGTAGCCGCCGCCGAGGGTCAGCACGAGGCCCACCAGGGCCCGTACGAGTCCCGCCCGGGCGTCGGCGGGGGCGCCCGCGTCGCGCAGCGCGGCCATCGGGGAGACCTTGCCGGCGCGCCGCGCGGGCAGGTAGGCGGCCAGGACGGTGACGACGACACCGAGGACGAGGCCGACCACGGGGGTCGTCCAGGCGACCGTCAGGTCACTGGTCGACAGGTGCATGCCCATCGAGCCCATGAGCTTCATCAGCCCGACCGCGATGCCGACGCCCGCGCCGACGCCGAGGACCGAGCCGACCACGCCGAGCAGCAGCGCCTCGACCAGCACGGACCGGTTGACCTGGCGGCGGCCGGCGCCGATGGCCCGCATCAGGCCGATCTCACGGGTGCGCTGGGCGACCAGCATCGAGAAGGTGTTGATGATCAGGAAGATGCCGACCAGGAAGGCGATCCCGGCGAAGCCGAGCATCGCGTACCGCATGACGTCCATGAAGCTCTCGACGTCCTTCTGGTTGGCGTCGGCGGTCTCCTTGGCGGTCTGCACCTGGTAGCCGGTGCCGAGTTCGCCGACCACGTTCTTCTTCAGCCGCGCGTCGCTCACGCCGGCCGCGGCGGTCACGTTGACGTTGGTGAAGACACCGGTCTCGCCGACGAGCGTCCGCTGGGCCGTCCTCGTGTCCAGGTAGAAGATCGCGGCGCCGGGGTTGGTGACGGTGAAGTCGGCGATGCCGGAGATCTTCGCGGTGTGCGTGCCGACCGCGCTGATCACGCCGATCTCGTCGCCGAGCTTCAGGTGGTGCTTGTCGGCGGTGTCGGCGTCCACCATGATCTGGCCGGAGTTCTCCGGCGCCGTCCCGGAGGAGATCCTCATGGTGCGGGCGTCGTTGGAGTTCCAGCTGCCGACGATGGTCGGCGCGCCGCTGGACGGCGACAGGCTCTCCTTCTCGGCGTCGACGACGGTCACGGACGTCGAGAAGACCGTCCCCTCCGCCGACCGGACGCCGTCCGCGGCGCGGACCCTGCCGACCACGGAGGCCGGCATGACCGGCGGCCTGCCGTTGTCCGAGGTGGTCTCACCGGTGTCGGAGGCGCTCTTGGCGCTGACCGTCACGTCGGACGAGGTCGCGGCGAACAGTTTGTCGAACGTGGTGTTCATCGTGTCGGTGAACACGAGAGTGCCGCACACGAACGCCACCGACAGCAGCACGGCGACGGCCGACAGGGCCATGCGCCCCTTGTGCGCGAAGAAGTTGCGCAGGGAGGTCTTCACGACGGTCATGACGTACGCCCCCGCGCGTCGAAGTCCTTCATGCGGTCCAGGACGGCGTCCGCGGTCGGCTTGAACATCTCGTCGACGATCCGGCCGTCCGCGAGGTACAGCACCCGGTCCGCGTACGAGGCGGCCACCGGGTCGTGCGTGACCATCACGATCGTCTGCCCCAGCTCGTCCACGGACTGGCGCAGGAAGCCCAGGACCTCCGCGCCCGCGCGGGAGTCGAGGTTCCCGGTCGGCTCGTCACCGAAGATGATCTCGGGGCGCGCGGCGAGGGCGCGCGCCACGGCCACGCGCTGCTGCTGACCGCCCGAGAGCTGGGTGGGACGGTGCTTGAGCCGGTCCGCGAGCCCCACGGTCTCGACCACGCGCCGCAGCCACTCCTTGTCGGGCCTGCGCCCGGCGATGTCCATGGGCAGCGTGATGTTCTCCAGCGCGTTCAGCGTCGGCAGCAGGTTGAACGCCTGGAAGATGAACCCGATCCGGTCCCGGCGCAGCTTGGTGAGCTTCTTGTCCTTCAGACCGGTTATCTCGGTCTCGTCCAGGTGGATCTGACCGCTCGTCACGGTGTCGAGTCCGGCCAGGCAGTGCATCAGGGTGGACTTCCCGGAGCCCGAGGGCCCCATGATCGCGGTGAACTGTCCCCGCGCGATGTCCACGTCGACGTGGTCGAGAGCGACGACACGCGTCTCCCCGGCCCCGTACGCCTTGACGACCTGCCGCGCCCGCGCGGCAACGGCCGTACGCCCTCCAGTACCCCCGTGCCTGGGAATGGTCACAGCCGATGTCACGGTATGTCTCCTAAGTCGGTCAGCGAACGGGCGGCGCTGTGCCACGCGTGCTGAGGCGATGCGGTGTGCGCGTCTGTCGACGCGGTGCGGTGGGTCCTCGGTACGACGACGAGTCTCGCGGCCGGCGGGAGGTTCCCGCGCTGGTGCGAAGCCCCGTCTTTCCCGGGGGAAAACCCCACCCCTGTCGGTTCGGTCAGCCGCCCCCCGGCGGCGTAAGACCAGGTTAAGGACGACCGGGGCGCCGTCTCCTCCTCCGGCGGTACGAACCCTCCCCGAGCCGTAGTACGGAGGACCCCCTAGGGGATGTCCACCGGCGGGTGGAGCCGTTCCCGGGGTCGGGCTCCACCCGCCGGTCCAGCCGGCGTCCACCCTCCCGTCGTGTGAGACGCGGGCGGAGGCGTACTCCCGCCGGGCCGGGGGCGGATGGGAAGCTGTCGTGCACGACATAGATGCATGGGGAAACCATGGGGAGGGGATCCGGGGTGGGGAGCACGACACCCGCGATACATGCGGCGGGGCGCGCGGCCGGGACGGGCCGGCGGCGGGCCGTGGTGGCCGCCCTGATGCTCGCCATGGCGCTGACGGCGCTCGACTCCACCATCGTCTCCACCGCCGTCCCGCAGATCGTCGGCGACCTCGGCGGGTTCTCCGTCTTCTCCTGGCTGTTCTCCGGCTATCTGCTGGCCGTGACGGTGACGCTGCCGGTGTACGGCAAGCTCTCCGACACCTTCGGGCGCAAGCCGGTGCTGGTGGCGGGCGCCGCGGTGTTCCTGCTCGGGTCGCTGCTGTGCGGGCTGGCGTGGAACATGGGCGCGCTGATCGCGTTCCGGATCGTGCAGGGCCTCGGCGGCGGCGCGCTCCAGGGCACCGTGCAGACCCTCGCGGCCGACCTGTACCCGCTGGAGGAGCGGCCGAAGATCCAGTCCAAGCTGTCCACGGTGTGGGCGGTGTCGGCGGTCGCCGGGCCGGGGCTGGGCGGGGTGCTGGCCGCGTACGCGGACTGGCGGTGGATCTTCCTCGTCAACCTGCCGATCGGCGCGGCGGCGCTCTGGCTGATAGTGCGTCATCTGCACGAGCCGGAGCGCGCGCCGCGCACGCCCCCGCGAGTGGACTGGGCGGGCGCGCTGGCGGTCTTCGCGTGCGGAGGTGTGCTGCTGACGGCGCTCGTACAGGGCGGGGTGGCGTGGGCGTGGTGGTCCGCGCCGTCGTGCGCGCTGTTCACCACCGGGCTCGTACTGGTGGGGCTCGTGGTGTGGATCGAGCGCCGGGCTCGCGAGCCGATCATCCCGGGGTGGGTGTGGCGCCGCCGTACGATCGCGGCCGTCAACCTGGCGCTCGGCGCGCTGGGGCTGCTGATGGTGGCGCCGACGGTGTTCCTGCCGACGTACGCGCAGTCGGTGCTCGGGCTCGGGCCGGTGACCGCCGGGTTCGTGCTGTCGGTGTGGACGCTGAGCTGGCCGATCTCGGCGGCCTTCAGCCAGCACGTCTACCGGCGCATCGGTTTCCGCGACACCGCGATGATCGGCGTCGGCACGGGCGCGCTGATCCTCTTCGCCTTCCCCTTCCTGCCCTACCCGGGTTCGGCCTGGCAGCCGGCGCTGCTGATGCTGCTGCTGGGCGGCGCGCTGGGCCTGTTCCAGCTGCCGCTGATCGTGGGCGTGCAGTCGACGGTGGGCTGGGAGGAGCGGGGCACGACGACCGCGTCGGTGCTCTTCTGCCGGCAGACCGGGCAGACGATCGGCGCCTCGGTGTTCGGGGCGGTCGCCAACGGGGTGCTCGCCGCCCGCCTGGGCGGCTCGGGCGACCTCGACTCGGTCACGCGCGCGCTGGACGACGGAACGGCCCCCGAGGCCACCCGCCACGCCATCGCCGACGCGGTGCACGCGGTGTACCTGGGAGCGGCGGGCGCGGCCGCACTGGCGTTCCTGGTGCTGCTGTTCATCGCCCCACGACGCTTCCCGGTCCTCAGGGACTGACTCACGCCGCAGCGTCAACACGGGCAACACCCGAGGTCAGCCGCGCCCTCGTACAGCAAGCGCATACCGACCGCCCAGTTCGGGGAGAACACCGCGCGCTCCGGATACCAGCGAGTAACGTGCGGGCACCGCTCCCCCTCTCCCCGCGGTCCGCCGCCACGGGCCCGATCCGGCAAGGAGCACCGGGATGTCCCACGCCCCTTCCCCGCACGAGCCCCCGCATCTCACCTACCCCTGGCGGCCGTTGCCGCCGGAGCCGCCGGAGCCCCGCCATGTGCGGTGGAGGGACGGATCCTGGCGGGGGCGGTGCGCAGGGGGAGTTGAGAACGCGGAGCGTGCGGGGGGCGTGCGCGCGGGGGCGCTACTCGGCCGTCGCGCGCCCGGTGAGGGACATCAGGCTGTTGCGCATGTGGTCCATGTGCGCCTGTACGTCGTCCCAGGTCTCCCCGTGCTCGCGCAGCACCCGCTCGGTCTCCCGGGCGACGCGGTCCGCACGGATCCGCGCCTCGGCGAGCATCTCGGCGGCACGCGCGCGTGCCTCCTCCTGGGACCGTCGCGCGGACTCCTCCGCCTCGCCGAGGGCACGCTTCGCCTCGGACAGGGCGGCCTCGGCGCGGGCGACGCGCTCGGCGTCGCGCACGTCGGCCGAGGCGGCGCGCGCGGCCTCCTCGCGCTCCGCCTCGGCCCAGCGGGCGGCGTGCCCCCTGGCCTGTTCGGCGAGCATCGCGGTGGTGCGCTGCCGCACCTCGCGCAGGGCCGCGAGGGCCTCACCGCGCCGTTCCTTCACCTCCAGCCGGGCGCCGATGCGCAGTTCGTCCGCCTCGGCACGCGCGACGAGGAGCCGTTGCCGGGCGCGCTCCTCGACGTCCGCGCGGAGCGCGTCGGCCTCTTCCCGCGCCACTCGGCACGCGCTCTCGGCGCGCGCCTCTGCATTCACCACCCCGTCGGTCAGCGCACGCCGGGCGGTCTCGCGCACGGCCGCAGCCTCCTCCAGCGCGAGCCGGAACAACCGCTGCGCGCCCTCCCCGAGCGCCTCGTACGTCTGCGGCGCGAGTTGCGCGACGACGGCGCGCAGCCGCTCGGCCTCCGCGCCCATGTCCTTGGCGAGGACGGTGAGCCGCGCGGCGCGCTCCCACGCCGCGTCCCGGTCGTCGGAGAGCGCCGCCGTGAACGTGTCGACCTGCTCGGGGCGGTAGCCACGCCCCCGGACGGTCGCGAAGCCGTACGTCGGGATCGATGCGCTGCTCACCCCGGGAACCCCTCTCCGCCGGACACACACGAAATAATGATTTAGCGCATATCTTGATGGATCGGGCCTAAGTGTCCATAACGCGACACTCCGCAGGAACGTCACGGTGGGGGCGCCGGATGCCCGCACTCCGGGGTGAGGGCGCACGGAAGGGCGTGAAGCACTCAGCCGCACGCCCGTCGGTGGGGAGGAGCGGCAGGCCGGTGCCGGGCACGGTGGGGAAGGTGAGCAGCCGGTACTCGTCGGACAGGGTGCGGGAGACCACCGGTTTCGGTGCCGCGTTCAGACCCGCGGCGAACGGAGCGTCACGGCCCGTTCGGAGGCGGGAGAACGCCTCCCCGGCGGACCGCCCGAGCAGTACGGGGCGGTGACGCGCACGCGCGCGTGGGGGCCGCCCACCCCGAACCGGGGCCGGTGGTCGAGCCGAGTGACGCGCACGCGCGCGTGGGGGGCCGGTCCGGTCACTCGACCGGACCGGCCCCCCACGGGCCGTTCCTCAGCGCCGCCCTACAGCAGCCCGTCCCACATCTGCTCCAGCAGCACCGACCACCAGCTCTCCGGCGAACCGAGCGCCGCCGGGTCAAGGGAGGCCAGCTGGGCCTGGAAGTCGACGGTCCAGCGGCCCGCCTGCTCCTGGTTCAGGCCGAACCTGAGCCGCCACATCCGGCCGAGCAGCGCCAGGCAGCGCGCGAACTCGGGCAGCCCGGTGTTGACGAACTGCGGCGGCACGGACGCACCGCCCGGCCCCGCCTCCACCGGCACGGCCACGATGTTCGCGGTGCCGTACTGGACACAGACCGCCTTGCCGAAGTCGGTGCCCATGACGAGGTACGAGCCCGCGTCCGGCGCCGGCTGCACACCGCGCTCCTGCGCCAGCTCCGCCAGCGTCGGCACCGGACGGCCCGGCTGGGCCTGCGCCCAGAAGAACGGCCCCATGTCCAGCGGCAGCCCCGCCGCCACCAGCATGTGCGCCACGATCGGCGGCACACCCTGCCGCGACACCGCCGCCTGCTCGAACCGGAACACGCCAGGCCCGAACGCCGCCGCCAGTTCCTGCGCGATCGCCTCCGGCGGGATCGGCGGCGCCACCTGCACCTGCGGCAACGGCGCCCGCACCGGCGCGGGCCGCGCGGGACCGGCCGCCACCTGGTGCAGCTCGCCCTGGTGCGCCAGCAGCTGCCGCATGCCCTGCTGACGGCTCGCGTGGTCCGTCCCGTACGGCGCGATGCTCGCGAGCCGCGCCTGCGGCCACTGCTCCCGGATCATCCGCGCGCAGTAGGCGCCCGGCAGCTCGCACGACTCCAGCTCCGTGTGCAGCTCCAGCACCTGGTCCGGCGGCACGTTCATCGCGCGCAGCTCGTGGAAGATCTGCCACTCCGGGTGCGGTGTACCCGGAGCCGAACGCCGGATCAGCTGCTGCTCCGAACCGTCCTGCGCGCGGTAGCGCAGCACGGCCTGGTAGCCGGGGCCCACCGTCGGCTGCCCCTGCTGCGGGTAGCCGTACGCCGGGGGCTGCCCCGGCACGGGCTGCCCGGGCGGCGGCATCGCGCCGACCGGCGCCGGAGGCGGCATCTGCGGAGCGCCCGGCGGCATGCCGGGTGCGCCCGGGCCGACCACCGGAGGCGCGGCCAGCACGGTCTCCGCGTGGTGGACAGCACCGTGCGCACCACCCGCAGAGCCCTGCGCGCCCGGCGCGGGCGGCATGCCCGGGGCGCCTGGCGGCTGCGGGGCGCCGGGGGCGCCAGGAGCAGGCGGTGCTCCGGGGGCGAAGGGTGCGCCCGGGGCGCCCGGAGGCTGCGGTGCGCCCGGCGCGGGGGGTACGCCCGGGGCGCCCGGGGCATGTGGTGCGCCCCCTCCCGTCCCGTTCGGGTCGGCCAGCATCGTGGCCGCGCGATGAACGTCACCCGGGGGCGTGCCGCCAGGGGTGCCCGGCGCACCGGGCGGGTTGGGGGCGCCCGGCGGAGTCTGCGCGCCCGGCGCCTGCGCCGCGCCGGCGCCGGGGCGGCCCGGGCCTTCCGGTCCGTCGGGGCCCAGCGCCGAGACCATCTGGGTCGGCACGTACCCGCCCGCCGGTACGCCGGGGGCGGGCGGGGCGGGCGGCTGTGGTGCGTTCCCGGGGCGCGCGCCCGGCGTTCCCGGGGCGCCCGGCGGCGGAGGCGGCGCACCGGCCCCACCGCGCGACCTGCGCGGCGGCGGAGCGGCCTTGCTCGTCGCGACGTCCGCTATGTCGCTCGCGTTCGGCGCGAGAGGGCGCCCCGGAGCGGCCGGACCCGCCGGGGGGCGCGGCGCGTCGGGTGCGCCGGCCGGTGGCTGCGGGTAGCCGTAGCTCTGCGGGGCGGGCGGGCCCTGCGGGTAGCCGTAGGAAGGCGGGGTCGCGGGTCCCTGCGGAGGGGTGGGTACGCCCGGCGGGGGCGTGCCGGGAACCGCCGTGCCCGGAGACGGCGGCGGGTAGCCGTACGACTGGGCGCCCGGAGGGGGCGGCGGGGGCGTGCTGCCCTGCGGCACGCCAGGCACGCTGGGCGCGCCGGCCGGACCGTGCGCCCCGGGTGCACCCGGCACCACCGGCGCACCGGCCGTCCCAGGCGCCCCGGGTCCACTCGGCGCACCACCCTGCGCGGCCCGCGCGCCGGGCACACCAGGCGCCCCCGGCGCACCCGTGTCGCCGAGCGCCGGGGAGACCGTCGTCGGCGGCAGTTGGCTGCCGCCCGCCATCAGCTCCGTCCTGGCGTCGCCCAGGGAACCGTCGCCGGATTCGTTCAGCGGCGGCGCGAACACCGTCGCGGGGAGGGGAACGGAACGGTCCTCGCCGGCATCGGCGTTCGTGTCGGTACCGGCCCAGGGGGTGGCACCGGCGGGCGCGTTGGTCACACCCGGCGCCCCTGCCCCGGCTCCCGCTCCCACGCCCGCGCCCGTTCCCGGACCACCACCGGCCGCCGGCCAGGAAGCCCCGCTGCCCCCCGCCGGAACCCCGGCCTGCGTCTCGGCAAGCTCAGCGGCACGTCCGCCGACGCCTCCGCCGACACCCGCACCCGGACCCGGACCCGCACCGACGCCCGCACCGGGCCTCCCGGCCGCGGTCTCCCCGTCCGCCGCCCCCGAACCGGAACCCGACTCCGAGCGCCGATCCGGGATGCCCATTCTGTCCGCCGCCTCCTGGAGCCACTCGGGCGGGCTCAACAGGAAGGACGTCTGGTTGAGGTCGACGCGGGCCGCGGGCGCCGGCACCTCGTCGGCGACCTCCGGCTCACGGCCGTACTCCTCCTCGTAGCGGCGGATCACCTCGCCGACCGGCAGGGCGGGCCAGAGTGTGGCCTCGCCGCTGTCGCGGGCGATGACGAGCCGCTGTCCGCCCGCGTCCGAACGCGGGCCCTCCGCGCGGTCCTCGCCCCACACCACGAACCCGAGGCCGAACTCCCGCACCCGCACCTCGCGGTGCTGGTAGGCGGGCACGTCCCCGTTGATCCACTCTTCCGCGCGCTCCTGCGCCTGCGCGAACGTCACCATGCCTGAGCTCACTCCCCCGAGCCAACAGAGGCGGCGCGGGCGAAGCCGCCGTCCACCATGAGGTTCGCCACCGTCTCCAGCTCGGGCGGGGAGCCCGCCAGCCGCGACAGGAACACGTCAAAGTCATCACCGCACGGCAGCAACAGCCGTTCGACGCGCTCGGCCGGGGGCAGGGAGGGGTCGACGTCGCGTACGTCGTCGTACGCGCAGAACCACACCGAGCCCAGCCGGTCGCCCCTCACCTTCACCGCGAGCAGACCGCCCTGCACGAACGTCACGCCCAGGTAGTCCTTGGTGAGATGGTCGCGCAGGCACTTGTTGACGTACACGAGGTCGTTGACCGCGGCCTCGTCGCGGACCGTGAAGAACGGCTGGTCGAGCAGGAGTCCGAGCTCCGCGTCCAGGGCCGTGCCGACCGGGGCGCAGCCGCCCGCCGCCTTCAGGAAGGAGCGGTAGGCGCCCGGCAGCCGGTACCCCAGGTCCTCCTCGACGCCCTGCACCTGCTGCTCCGAGACCGCCACGCCCGACTTCGGCAGCCCGAAGTGCGCGGGCCGGGTCTCCTGGAGCGGGCGGGTGCCGCGCTTGGCCTGGTCGACCCGCGCCGTCGCCACACCGCCGTGGTGCCGCAGCAGCGCCTTCACCTCGACCGGGACCAGCTCCAGCCGCCGCGAACCGACCACGTGGTGCCATGCCCAGCCGTGCGGGGTCGCCACCGCGGGCACCGTGTCCCACAGTTCGTGGCCGGAGGCGGACAGCACCGCGTTCGCGGAGACGAAGTCCGTCAGCCGCAGTTCGTCGACGCCGAAACCCTCCGGCGGGTCGGCGATCTCCGCCGCCGCGCGCGCGTAGGGCGAGAAGTCGGGGTAGCCGTGCTCGTCCATGCGTACCCCTCTCGGGTGACGTGCCGCCCGGACCGGATCCGGGAAATGCACGACCTGCCCGGCGTAGGCCACGTTCGGCGGCGCGGCCTGCCCGAGCCGACCTGTCGTCATGACGGTTGCCCCCTGCGGCACTCTGTACGAACCGAAACCGCGCCCCAATGCGCGCCACGGCCCGTATCCGGCTGTCTCTCCCACGTCCCAGACGCGTCGACCGCTCCCATCGCGGTGCCGACAGCCTATGCGGTAGAGGGACCCCGGTCACCGGCCCTCCGCTTCGGTGACCAGCCGTCACCCCGCCGTGACAGCCTGCCCAAACCCGGGCGTGTCGCACGGCCCCAGCTTCCGCACCCGCCACGGGATTTGGCAGTCTGTGACTTTCGGGGGGATGCCCGGGAGGGGAAGACGATCATGAACGCCACGCAGACGGGACCGCACACGGCCGTGCCCGGCGCCGCCCGGAGCGGCGCGGGCGGCGACCCCCGCGTCGGCTGGAGCAGCACCGAAGCACCCCCCGCGCCCACGCTCCAGCACCGCCGTGACGGCATCCTGCCGACGGTCGCCGCGGCCCTCTCCGTCCGCGGCGCGACCCTCACCGGCACCGCCGCCCGGGGCGACCAGCCGCCCGCGCTGCACGCGTTGGTCCAGGAGTTCCTCGACACACTGCCCAGCGGACAGCGCGACCGTTCCACCGGCCGCTGCGCCGAGGCGATCCTCATCTCACGGCACATCAGCGCCGCCGACGCGGCCCGCAGCAAACGCGCGCTGCGCAAACCCATGACCAACGGCGAAGCCCGCAGAGCCCTCAAGCAGGCCAAGCTCACCGCCCGCCGCATACGCGAGGACGGCGACCCCCTGCACGGCAGCTTCGCCGCCCCCTGCCGGGCCTGCACCGCTCTGACCGCCCACTTCGGCGTCCGCGTCGTCGACCCCACGGGCGACGACGACTGAGTCGTCGCCCGCCACGGGACGTACAGAGGACGACGCCGAAGGCGCCGCAGGCACAGAGCGCACCACACCCGCACCCGCACCCGCACCCGCACCCGCACCCGCACCCGCACCCGCAACAGCAACAGCAACAGCAACAGCAACAGCAACAGCAACAGCAACAGCAACAGCAACAGCAACAGCACGATCGAAGGGCAGATGCACCCCGACCGCACCTCCACCACCCGCTTCGCCGTACCCGTCGACGCCGCCCTGCGCGCCGCCGGCTGGCAGCCCGGGCGATGGGACATAAAGCAGGCCGAGATCTGGGCCGACACCCTGCGCGACCACGTCTCGCCCGCGGGACACCAGCACGCCGTCTTCCCCGCCGCCGTGGAGGCCTGGGCCGAGTTCGGCGGCCTGCGCGTCAGCCCCACCGGGAACGGCCGTCAGGTCGCCCCGGCCGCGCTCCATCTCGACCCCCTGCACGGTCTCCACCTCGCCCGCACCCTCGGCGACCTGGGCCGGGCCCTCGACACCGAGATCTGCCCGCTCGGCGAGGAGACCGACACCCGCTCCCTGCTCGCCATCGACTCCGAGGGCCGCGTCTACACGCTCGACCACACCGGTGACTGGTACGTCGGCCCGGACATCGACCGCGCCCTCGCCACGCTGATCGCGGGCGTCGAACCCCGGCGGCTCACCACCCACGCGTGACAGCGGGCGCGGCAGCCGGCACGAGCAGGCCCACACGCACACGCGGCGCGGTACGCGGCGGCACCACCCGGCACCACCCGGCCCCGCTCCCGCAGCAGCCAGCCTCCAGGCCGACGCGGCTCCCGCGCAACCGGCGCCTGAAGTCCTGCCCCGCTCCCGCAACAACCGGCCTCCAGACCGTCGCCGCGCCCGCCGCAACCGGCCTCCAGGCCGTCGCCGGTCCCGCGTGACCGGCTCTCAGGCCGCCGGGACCGCCGCCGGGATCACCGCCGACACCCGGAAGCCCCCGGCGTCCGTCGGTCCCGACACGAACACCCCGCCCAGGCCCAGCACCCGCTCCCGCATCCCGACCAGGCCGTTGCCGCCCGACGGCAGACCGGCCGAGGCCGCCCCGGGCTCCGGCGGCGGCTCGTTCTCCACCTGCATCGCGATCTCGGCCACCCGGTGCGCGAGCCGCACATGGGTCTTCGCGCCGGCCGCGTGCTTGTGGACGTTGGTCAGGGCCTCCTGCACCACCCGGTACGCCGTCTGCTCGATCCGCGCGGCGTAGGACCGGATGTCCCCCTCGACCGACAGGTCCACCACCATGCCCGCCGCGGCCGACTGGCCGATCAGCTCCTCCAGCTCCGACAGGTGCGGCCCCTCCTCCTCCGCCGCCCGCGAAGCCGCCGCCGCGGCCGCCGCCCCCACCGCGGCCAACGGCACCGCCGCGGCCGCGGAGGACACCGGCCCGGACGGCACGAAGGACGAGGCGGACCCCGAGGGCACGGAAGGCCCTGCCGCCCCCGGCACCCCGACGGCCCCCGACACCCCGGAAGCCCCGGCCGGCCCGGAAGAACCCGCAGAACCCGCAGAATCAACAGAACCGAAGGAACCGGCGGGACCGGACAACCCCGGCGACGCCGTACGGCGCTGCGTGGTGTCGCCCGAGCGCAGCACCCCCAGCATCTCCCGCAGCTCGGTCAGCGCCTGGCGCCCCATGTCCCCCACCAGCGCCGCGTTCCGCACGGCCTTCTCCGGGTCCTTGCGGGCCACCGCCTGGATGGCCGCCGCGTGCACCACCATCAGGCTCACCCGGTGGGCGACCACGTCGTGCATGTCGCGCGCGATGCGCGTCCGCTCCTCGCCCCGGGCCCACTCCGCGCGTTCCTCCGCCCGTTCGGCGAGTAGTTGCAGCTCCCGCTCCAGGCTGTCCGCCCGTTCCCGCAGGCTCTCCATCAGCCGCCGGCGCGCGCCCACGTAGAGGCCGAGCAGCAACGGCGGTGCGGTCAGGCCCAGCGAGGTGGTGACCGCGGCGAACGGGACGAACCAGTCCCCCAGCGTCAGGTCGCCCCGCGCCATGTCCTGTCTGACCCGTACGAACGTCACGATCATCGTGCCCACCAGGGACATCCCCGCCAGCGCCACGATGATCCGGCGCGGCAGCTCAGCGGCGGCGAGGGTGTAGAGGCCGACGATGCCCATCAGGAAGCCCATCTGGGCGGGTGTGATCGCGATCGAGACGAGGACGACGGCCATCGGCCACTTGCGGCGGAGCAGCAGCACGGAACCGGCCAGCAGGCCGAACACGATCCCCGCCGAAGTGGGGATCCCCGCGTCCCGCGCGAACGGGACGCCCTCCGCCCCGCACTCCAGCGCCGAGACCAGCGCGAGGCCCACGTCCAGTACGGCGCCGCGCCACCTCGACCACCACCACGGCCCGGTCAAGGCCGTCGCGTGGTCTGCCCCCGTCGTGGTCATGGCTCCCAGCCTACGGGCGCGAGGCTGGGCTTTTCCGGTGAGTTTCGTCTACTGCCCTACACCACACTCCGTAACCGAACAGCACCGAAACCCACTGGTATCCCTCGAACTTCCGAACCACTCCCGTTCAAACCCGGAACATCACATTCCGCCCGGGCCCGGGGGTACGCCGGAACACCTGAGGAGGGCACCGGGATTGCCCCGGAAGCGGTGTCCCGCGGAGCGCGATTCTGTTCCGTCGCGTCGAGGGCACTCGGTACGGCATAGTAGGGAGCGCCACTCGACGGACTGGCCACATGTCCGGCCAGGTCGAGATTTTCCCCCGTGGTGTAATTGGCAGCACCGTGGCTTTTGGTGCCATTTGTCCGGGTTCGAGTCCTGGCGGGGGAGCCGTACCGTTCAGGCCCTGACAGCTCCGTCAGGGCCCACTCTCATGTCCCCCACGAAACGCCCCGGTATCCTGCGGATGTCACCCCCACTCATCCAAAAAGCCGAAGGGCAACTCCGTGAGCGCCATTCGCCCGGCAGCCGTCGTCGTTCTCGCAGCGGGTGAGGGCACCCGTATGAAGTCGGCCACACCCAAGGTCCTGCATGAGATCTGTGGCCGTTCCCTGGTGGGTCATGTGCTCGCCGCCTCCCGTGAGTTGGACCCCGAGAACCTGGTCGTCGTCGTCGGGCACGCGCGCGAGCAGGTCGCGGCGCACCTCGGCGGGGTCGACAGCACCGTCCGCACCGCCGTGCAGGAGCAGCAGAACGGCACCGGGCACGCCGTACGGATGGCGCTGGAGGAGCTGGGCGGGAGCGTCGACGGGACCGTGGTCGTGGTCTGCGGGGACACCCCGCTGCTGACCGGCCGGACCCTGCAGCGGCTCGCCGGGACCCATCACGCCGACGGCAACGCGGTGACCGTGCTGACGGCGGAGGTGCCGGACGCGACCGGGTACGGCCGCATCGTGCGCGACGAGGCGTCCGGGACCGTGACGGCGATCGTCGAGCACAAGGACGCCTCCGAGGCCCAGCGGGCGATCCGGGAGATCAACTCCGGGGTGTTCGCCTTCGACGGGCAGTTGCTCGCCGACGCGCTCGGCAAGGTGCGCACGGACAACAGCCAGGGCGAGGAGTACCTGACGGACGTGCTGGGCATCCTGCGCGAGGCCGGGCACCGGGTCGGCGCCTCGGTGGCGGAGGACCACCGGGAGATCGCGGGCATCAACAACCGGGTGCAGCTGGCCGAGGCGCGGCGGACCCTGAACGACCGGCTGCTGGAGCGGGCGATGCTCGCCGGTGTGACGGTGGTGGACCCGGCGACGACCTGGATCGACGTGGCGGTGACCTTCGGGCAGGACGTCGTCGTGCACCCCGGGACGCAGCTGCACGGTTCGACGCACCTGGGCGAGGGCGCCGAGGTCGGGCCGAACAGCCGGCTCAGGGACACCCGGGTCGACGAGGGCGCGCGGGTGGACACCACGGTGGCCGACTCCGCGCACGTCGGGGCCGGCGCGACCGTGGGACCGTACGCCTATCTGCGGCCGGGGACCCGGCTCGGGGCCAAGGGCAAGATCGGCACCTACGTGGAGACGAAGAACGCCTCCATCGGCGAGGGCACGAAGGTTCCGCACCTCTCCTACGTGGGTGACGCGACGATCGGCGCGTTCACGAACATCGGCGCGGCGAGTGTGTTCGTGAACTACGACGGGGAGAACAAGCACCACACGACCGTCGGCTCGCACTGCAAGACGGGTTCGGACAACATGTTTGTGGCTCCTGTCACCATCGGGGACGGCGCGTACACCGCCGCCGGGTCCGTGATCACGAAGGATGTGCCGCCCGGTTCGCTGGCCGTGGCCCGCGGTCAGCAGCGGAATATCGAGGGTTGGGTGGCCCGCAAGCGCCCCGGGAGCGCGGCCGCGAAGGCCGCCGAGACGGCCTCCGGGCAGGGCACGAGCGAAGACTGACCGGAAACAGGTGCGCCAAAGACGTCGTACCGTGATAAGTGCACACCCGCACCTAACCAGCTGATTCGGCCTCCCGCGCCCAGCGCAGAGGTCGCTCGACATCCAGCTGTACGGCTGAGACACCTCTGAGGAGACAGTGCTGTGACCGGGATCAAGTCGACCCGTGAGAAGAAACTGATGTTCTTCTCCGGCCGCGCCCACCCCGAGCTTGCCGAGGAGGTCGCCCAGCAGTTGGGTGTCGGGGTCGTCCCGACGAAGGCCTTCGACTTCGCGAACGGCGAGATCTACGTCCGGTATCAGGAGTCCGCGCGCGGCGCGGACTGCTTCGTGATCCAGAGCCACACGGCCCCGATCAACCAGTGGATCATGGAGCAGCTGATCATGATCGACGCGCTGAAGCGCGCGTCGGCCCGCTCCATCACGGTGATCGTGCCGTTCTACGGCTACGCCCGCCAGGACAAGAAGCACCGGGGCCGCGAGCCGATCTCGGCGCGCCTGGTCGCCGATCTGATGAAGACGGCCGGCGCGGACCGGATCCTGACCGTGGACCTGCACACGGACCAGATCCAGGGCTTCTTCGACGGTCCGGTGGACCACCTGTTCGCGCTGCCGCTGCTCGCGGACTACGTGGGCGGGAAGATGGACCGGAACAAGCTGACGGTCGTGTCCCCGGACGCCGGCCGGGTCCGGGTCGCCGACCGCTGGTGCGACCGGCTCGGCGCGCCGCTGGCCATCGTGCACAAGCGGCGCGACAAGGACGTGGCGAACCAGGTGACCGTCCACGAGGTCGTGGGTGAGGTCAAGGGCCGGGTGTGCGTCCTGGTCGACGACATGATCGACACCGGCGGCACCATCTGCGCCGCGGCGGACGCGCTGTTCGCGCACGGCGCGGAGGACGTCATCGTGACCGCGACGCACGGTGTGCTGTCGGGTCCGGCGGCGGACCGGCTGAAGAACTCCCGGGTGAGCGAGTTCGTGTTCACGAACACGCTGCCGACGCCGGGCGAGCTGAGCCGCGACCTGGACAAGATCACGGTGCTGTCGATCGCCCCGACGATCGCCAGCGCGGTGCGCGAGGTGTTCGTGGACGGCTCGGTGACCAGCCTGTTCGACGAGCAGTGAGCCGTAAGAACGCTTCTGCGTGATCGCCCGCGCCCGGAGGGCGCTGATGATCGACTTTCCTGTGGCCTCCCACGCCGAGTAGACTTCCCCAGTTGCTCGGCGAGGGAGGCCACGCCTCCGTTATCGACGCGCTCTTCGTAGCAGGCCGTTCGTGGCCGGGTGACCACGTCCGTCTCTATCTCTACGAGGAGTGATCTACATGTCCGAGGTGAAGCTCGCCGCCGAGACGCGCACCGAGTTCGGCAAGGGTGCCGCGCGTCGTATCCGCCGCGACTCCAAGGTCCCCGTCGTCCTGTACGGCCACGGTTCGGACCCGCTGCACCTGACCCTCCCGGGCCACGAGCTGCTGCTCGCGCTGCGCACGCCGAACGTCCTGATCTCCCTGGACATCGACGGCAAGGCCAACGAGCTGGCGATCCCGAAGGCCGTGCAGCGCGACCCGCTGAAGGGCTACCTGGAGCACGTCGACCTGCTGCTGGTCAAGCGCGGCGAGAAGGTCACGGTCGAGGTCCCGGTGCAGACCGAGGGCGAGCTGGCCCCCGGCGGCAACCTGCTGGAGCACGTCCTGAACGCGCTGCCCGTCGAGGCCGAGGCCACCCACATCCCCGAGGCCGTCACGGTCTCCGTCGAGGGCCTGGAGGCCGGCGCCTCCGTCCTCGCCAAGGACATCGTCCTGCCCTCCGGCGTGACCCTGGCCGTCGAGGAGGACGCGGTCGTCCTCCAGGTCCTGGCCGCGCAGGCCGAGGAGGCCACCGAGGGCGCCGAGGGCGAAGAGGCCGCCGAGGCCTGAGCCGGAGCGCCGGCCGCCGCACGGGCGACCGGAGCCGGCGGGACGGGCCCGGCGCCCGTCCCGCCATCCGTTCCGCCCCGCGGGACGGCCGCCCGCAGAGGCTAGGCTCGCAGCCGCCGTCCCCGTCCGGGGCGGCGGCTGCGGCATGTGTAAGGAGACATGGACGTGACCACCCCCGCAGGCGGCTCCTCCGCCAACGCCCCCTGGCTGATCGTCGGCCTCGGCAACCCCGGTCCCGAGTACGCGATGAACCGGCACAACGTCGGCTTCATGGTCGCGGACCTGATCGCCGGGCGGATCGGGGGGAAGTTCAAGCGGGCCGGCAAGGCACAGGCGCAGGTCGTGGAGGGACGGATCGGGGCGCCGGGACCGACGGGGCGGCGGGTGGTCCTGGCCAAGCCGATGTCGTACATGAACCTGTCCGGCGGGCCGGTGAACGCGCTGCGCGACTTCTACAAGGTGCCGCTCGCCAACGTCGTCGCGGTCCATGACGAACTGGACATCGACTACGGCGTCCTGCGCCTCAAGCTCGGCGGCGGAGACAACGGCCACAACGGGCTGAAGTCGATGACCAAGGCGATGGGCCCGGACTACCACCGGGTGCGGTTCGGGATCGGGCGCCCGCCGGGCCGTATGCAGGTCGCCGACTTCGTGCTGAAGGACTTCGCGGCCACGGAACGCAAGGAACTGGACTACTTCGTGGACCGGGCGGCGGACGCCGTGGAGGCGCTGGTGACCGAGGGGCTGGAGCGGGCGCAAAGCTCGTACAACTCCTGACTTGTCCCCCACGGCAGTTGACCGACCGTAGGAATATGGCCAATGATCCCGGCCATGCCTGCTGCCTCAGCCACCTCCTCGCGCACGGCCCCGGTCGCCGCCCTGCGCTTCGGCCGGATCGCCGCGATGGGCGCGGTCGCCGTGCTGATCCTGGTCGCCGGGGTGTGGGGGTCCTGGGGGACGGCCCAGGACGTGATGCTGACCAAGGGCAAGGAGCGGGGCACGGTCGAGGTGACCGCGTGCGGCGCGGACACCTGCACGGGACCCTTCACCCCCGGCTCCTCCGGAGCGTCCGCGCGCGGGAGCGTCGTCATCGGGAAGTCCGTCGCGGTGCGCAAGGGGCAGACCTACGACGTGATCGTGAAGCCCGGCACCGACGACGTGGTCCGTTCGGGGCCGGCCGGAATCCTGTACGCGTGGGTGCCGCTGGGCGGCGCGCTGCTGCTGGCGTCGGTGGTGGTCGCCGGGGGGCTGCGGCTGCGGCGGGTGGCGTGGATCCTGGGCGGTTCGGGGTTCGCGCTGCTCACGGTGGCCTTCCTCGCGCTCCAGTGAGCACACACGGCGGTGCCCCCGGGGCCGGATCCCCGGGGGCACCGCCGTGTCACGGGAGGGTCAGCCGGTGTTGCGCAGGCCGGCCGCGACGCCGTTGACGGTGAGCAGCAGGGCGCGGGCGAGCAGCGGGTCGGGCTCGGCGCCCGCCGCGGCCTCGTCGCGCTGCCGCTTGAGCAGCGTCACCTGGAGGTAGGAGATCGGGTCCAGGTAGGCGTCCCGGATGGCGACGGTCTGCTTGAGCACCGGGGTGGCGTCGAGCAGTTCGGTCTCGCCGGTGATCTTCAGGACCTCGGCGACGGTCAGCTCGTGCTCGGCCCGGATGGTGTCGAAGACGTGCTTGAGCTCGTCGGGGACGAGGGTGTCGACGTAGTGCTGGGCGATCCGCAGGTCCGTCTTGGCGAGGGTCATCTCGACGTTGGAGACGAAGTTGCGGAAGAAGTGCCACTGCTCGTGCATCTCGTCCAGGACGGTGTCCAGGCCGGCCTCGCGCAGCGCCTTCAGGCCGGAGCCGACGCCGAACCAGCCGGGGACGATCTGCCGGGACTGGGTCCAGCCGAACACCCAGGGGATGGCCCGCAGTCCGTCGAGCGAGACGCCGGAGCCGGGGCGGCGGGAGGGCCGGGAGCCCAGGTGCAGGTCGGCGAGCTGGTCCACCGGGGTCGACGCGAGGAAGTACGTCGGCAGGTGCGGGTCCTCGACCAGACGGCGGTAGGCCGCGTGGGCGGCGTCGCTGACCACGTCCATCGCCGCGTCCCAGCGGGCCAGCGCCTCCACCGACTGGCGCGGGGCCGTGTGCAGGGCGGAGGCCTGGAGGGTGGCCGCGACCGTCAGTTCCAGGTTCTCCCTAGCCAGGGACGGGATGAGGTACTTGTCGGAGATGACCTCGCCCTGCTCGGTGACCTTGATCTCGCCCTCCAGGGTGCCCCAGGGCTGGGCGAGGATCGCGTCGTGGGAGGGGCCGCCGCCGCGGCCGACGGTGCCGCCGCGGCCGTGGAAGAGGCGCAGCCGGACGCCGTAGCGGTGGGCGACGTCGCGCAGCCGGCGCTGGGCGCGGTGGATCTCCCACTGCGAGGTGGTGATGCCGCCGAACTTCGAGGAGTCGGAGTAGCCGAGCATGACCTCCTGGACGTCCCCGCGCAGCGCCACCAGACGGCGGTACGACGGGTCGGAGAGCATGTCCTCCAGGATGGTGTCGGCCGCCTTGAGCTCGTCGGTGGTCTCCAGGAGCGGCACGATGCCGATCTTCGCCCAGCCGCCGTGCAGGTCGATCAGGCCGGCCTCGCGGGCGAGGACGGCGGCGGCGAAGACGTCGTCGGCGCCCTGGCACATGGAGATGATGTACGACTCGACGACCTCGGGCCCGAAGACCGCCAGGGCCCGCTTCACGGTCTGGAAGACGCCGAGGGTCTTCTCGCCGGCCGCGTCGACGGGCGCCGGGGTGGGGGCCAGCGGCCGGCGCGACCGCAGCTCCTTGGCGAGGAGCCGGGAGCGGTACTCGCGGGGCATGTCGGTGTAGCGCCAGGACTCCTCGCCGAGGCGGTCGAAGAGCTGGCCGAGGGCGTGGTGGTGGGCGTCGGCGTGCTCGCGGACGTCCATGGTGGCGAGCTGGAGGCCGAACGCGGCGAGGGTGCGGATCGTCCGGGCCAGGCGGCCGTCGGCGAACAGGCCGCCGCGGTGGGCGCGCAGCGAGGTCTGGATCAGCCGCAGGTCGCCGAGGAGCTCGGCGGTGCCGAGGTAGTCGCGGCCGGACTCGTGCGGGGTGCCGGTGGCCAGGCGCCGCTTGGTGTTCTCCAGCTTCTGCCGGATGCAGGTGGCCTTGAGGCGGTACGGCTCCTCGGCGTTGAGCCGCTTGTAGCGGGGGCTGATCTCCGGGAGCAGGTCCAGGTCCGTCCGGAGCGATTCGAGGAGTTCCTCGGTCGCGCCGGCGTAGCGGATGGAGTTGGAGAGGAAGCCGCGGAGCTCGTCGATCATCTCCAGGGCGTCGTTGATGCCGTGCTCGTGCTGGAGGATCAGGACGTCCCAGGTCACCTGGGGGGTGACGTTGGGGTTGCCGTCGCGGTCGCCGCCGATCCAGGTGCCGAAGGTCAGCGGGCGGGTGTCGTCGGGGAGCTTGACGCCGACCCGCTCCAGTTCCGCCGTCAGGTCCTCCAGGACGTCGCCGACCGCGTCGGCGTGCAGCTCGTCCAGGTAGTAGATGGCGTTGCGGGCCTCGTCCGCCGGCTCCGGGCGTACGACGCGCAGCTCGTCGGTCTGCCAGACCAGGTCGATGTTCTCGGCGAGGCGGATGTCGGTGCGGCGGCGGTCGGACTCGATGACCGGCGCGTCCAGGAGCGCGGCGATGCGCCGGAGCTTGTTGAGGACCGAGCGGCGCGCGGCCTCGGTGGGGTGCGCCGTGAACACCGGGCGGACGTTGAGGTTCTGGACGGTCTGCCGCAGGTGCTCGGGGTCGGCGTCCTTGAGGCGGTCGGCGGTGCGGGCCAGCAGGCCGCCCTCGGCGGCGCGGCGGGCGCGCAGCTCGCGGCCGCGGTGCACCTGCTCGGTGACGTTGGCGAGGTGGAAGTAGGTGGAGAAGGCGCGGACCAGCTTGGCGGCGGTCTCCAGTTCCGTACCGCGCAGCAGCTCGGCGGCGGCCTCGCCGTCCTCGCGGGTGAGGCGGCGGACCTTCTCCACGAGGTCCAGCAGCTCGGGGCCCTCCTGCCGGACGAGGGTCTCGCCGAGGAGGTCGCCCAGCCGCCGGATGTCGGCGCGCAGCTCGCTGCCGGTCGTCGTGGCGGTGGTAGTCAGGTCGTCGGCACTGCTCACAGGTGCGGCTCCTTGCAGTGTTGAAGCTCGTCTGGAGGGGACCCGTCCGTCGGCCGGGCGGCAGGCGGGGCCTGTCCGCATAGCGGCCGGACATCCGGGAAGAAAACAGAGCGGACCGCGCTGTCCGACCGATTCCAAGGATAGGTGTCCATGAGGACGCGCAGGTTCTGGGGCTCTTGCTGCGAGACGCCTCACTGCCATACTTACGTTGCCGTAGGTTACGGAACCGTAGGGAAGTACGTCTATCGTCCTCTCCGGTCGCCGCGGATCGGCACCTGTCTCAACCCTCGACCCCACAGGGGACGCGCATGACCTCGTCTAGTTCCGATGTGATCGAAGACGCCCGGAATCCGGCCGACACCCCGCTCTCGTCCGCCACCCTGGGCGGCGAGCGGAAGGGCTCGATCGAGCAGATCACCCTGCTGCTGTTCATCGTCGTGCCGTTCCTCGCGCTGCTGGCGACGGTGCCGCTGGCGTGGGGCTGGGGCGTGAGCTGGCTCGACCTGGGCCTGCTGGTGTTCTTCTACTACCTGGGTTGTCACGGTGTGACGATCGGCTACCACCGCTATTTCACGCACGGCTCGTTCAAGGCGAAGCGGCCGCTCAGGATCGCGCTGGCGGTCGCGGGCTCGATGGCGGTGGAGGGCCCGCTGGTGCGGTGGGTCGCCGACCACCGCAAGCACCACAAGTTCTCCGACGCCGAGGGCGACCCGCATTCGCCGTGGCGGTACGGGGAGACCGTGCCGGCGCTGCTCAAGGGCCTGTGGTGGGCACACATCGCCTGGATGTTCGACGAGGAGCAGACCCCGCAGGAGAAGTACGCGCCGGACCTGGTCAAGGACCCGGCGATCCGGACGATCTCCCGCCAGTTCGTCTACTGGACGATGCTGTCGCTGGCGCTGCCGCCGCTGGTCGGCGGTCTGGTGACGATGTCCTGGTGGGGCGCGTTCACCGCGTTCTTCTGGGGTTCACTCGTGCGGGTGGCGCTGCTGCACCATGTGACGTGGTCGATCAACTCGATCTGCCACGCGGTGGGCAAGCGGCCGTTCAGGTCGCGCGACCGTTCGGGGAACGTGTGGTGGCTGGCCGTGCTGTCGTGCGGCGAGTCCTGGCACAACCTGCACCATGCCGACCCGACCTCCGCGCGGCACGGTGTGGAGCGGGGCCAGCTGGACTCCTCCGCGCGGATCATCCGCTGGTGCGAGCGGCTGGGATGGGCCTACGACGTGCGCTGGCCGTCACGCTCACGTATCGATTCACGCCGGAACACCGGGGAAGAGGACTCCCGGCGGGGGACGGACGCCGTCAAGGCGGCATGATTGACAGCGTGGCCACCGACTCCAGCACCCCCAGTCCCGACAAGCAGCGGCGGGTTCGACGCACCCGTATGACCGGGGCGGAGCGCCGCCAGCAGCTGCTGGAGATCGGTCGCACCCTCTTCGCCGCGAAGGGCTTCGAGGGCACGTCGGTGGAGGAGATCGCGGCGAAGGCCGGGGTCTCCAAGCCGGTGGTGTACGAGCACTTCGGCGGCAAGGAGGGGCTGTACGCGGTGGTGGTCGACCGTGAGATGCGGCGGCTGCTGGACATGGTGACCGGCTCCCTCACGGCCGGCCATCCGCGGGAGCTCCTTGAGCAGGCCGCGTTCGCGCTCCTCGACTACATCGAGGAGTACACGGACGGCTTCCGGATCCTGGTCCGGGACTCCCCCATCCCGCAGTCGACGGGCTCCTTCGCGTCCCTCATCTCGGACATCGCCACCCAGGTGGAGGACATCCTGGGCCGCGAGTTCAAGTCCCGCGGCTTCGACCCCAAGCTGGCCCCGCTGTACGCGCAGGCGCTGGTGGGGATGGTCGCGCTGACCGGCCAGTGGTGGCTGGACGTGCGCCGCCCGAAGAAGTCGGAGGTCGCCGCCCACCTGGTCAACCTGTCCTGGCACGGCCTGGACGGTCTGGAGCAGAAGCCCCGCCTGATAGGACACCGCAAGGCCTAGCCGGCGGCCGTGGGCTCCAGGAACTCCAGGCGGTTGCCGACGGGGTCGTGGGAGTGGAAACGGCGGCGGCCGGGGAGGCCGTCGTTCCAGACGGCGGCGCCGCCGGCCTCCAGCCGTCCGGCGCAGGCGTCGAGGTCCGCGACCCGCAGTCCGGGACGGGCCTTCAGCGCCGGCCGGAAGGCGGCCTCGACGCCGAGGTGCAGCTGCACCGCCCCGGCCCGGAACCAGCAGCCGCCGCGGGCCGCGAGCGCGGGCGGCCTGGGGATCTCGGTCATCCCCAGCAGGCCGGCGTAGTAGGCGCGCAGCAGGTCCTCGCAGCCCGGTGGCACGGCGAGCTGGACGTGGTCGACGGCGACGAGCATCAGACCTCCCGCAGGTGGACGACGGCGAAGACGCGGCGGAACGGGAACGGGGTCCCGTGCGGTCCGGCCGGGTAGGCCTCGCGCAGGGCCGCGCGGTACTCGGCGACGAACGCGTCCCGGGCCGCGGGGTCGTCGGCGAGGGCGGTGAGGACGGGCCGCAGTCCGGTGCCCCTGACCCAGTCGAGGACGGGGTCCTGGCCGGTGAGCAGGTGGATGTAGGTGGTCTCCCAGACGTCGGCGGTGCGGCCGGGGCCGGCCAGCCGCTCCAGGTAGGCCTCGGGCGCGAGCACGGCCTCGTCGTGGCGGAGGACCCCCGCGAGGCGGTCCCGCCAGCGCGCGGAGTCCGCGAGGGCGCGCATCAGCCGGTGGCTGGGGGCGGTGAAGTTGCCGGGGACCTGGAAGGCGAGGGTGCCGCCGGGGGCGAGGGCGGCGGTCCAGTCGGCGAGGCGCTCGGCGTGCCCGGGGACCCACTGGAGCGTGGCATTGCTGATGATCAGGTCGTACGGCCCCTCGGGCGCCCAGGCGCCGACGTCGGCGTAGGAGAAGTCGAGGCGGCCGCCGCCCGCCGTGGGCCCCTCGTGCTCCGCCGTCGCCTTGTCGAGCATCTCGGGCGAGTTGTCGTAGCCGACGATGTGCGCGGTGGGCCAGCGCTCGGCGAGCAGGGCGGTCATGTTGCCGGGGCCGCAGCCGAGGTCGGCGATGCGGGGACGGCCCGCAGCGAACGGGGCGGGCAGGTCGGGGACGCGGGCGAGGAGGTCGGCGAAGGGGCGGGCGCGGTGGCCGGCGTGGCGGAGGTACTGGGCGGGGTCCCAGGTGGGAGAGGTCATACGGACCACGTTCCCGCCTCACATCTCTTGATGTCAAGAGACTCGACATCAAGAGACTTCATGTCGACACAACCACTACACTGATCGCCATGGAGGACGAGGTCGATCGGCTGGTGGCTGCGTGGCGCCGGGAGCGCCCGGACCTCGACGTGGAACCGCTTGAGGTGCTCAGCCGGGTGAGCCGACTGGCCCGGCACCTGGACCGGGCACGTCGGCTGGCCTTCGCGGAGCACAGCCTGGAGCCCTGGGAGTTCGACGTGCTGACCGCGCTGCGGCGCGCGGGCACGCCCTACCAGCTCTCCCCCGGGCAGCTGCTGACCCAGACCCTGGTCACCTCGGGCACGATGACCAACCGCATCGACCGGCTGACCAAGAAGGGCCTGGTGGAACGGCTGCCGGACCCGAGCGACCGGCGGGGCGTGCTGGTGCGGCTGACCGAGGAGGGCCAGGACCGGGCGGACCAGGCCCTGGCCGGACTCCTCGCTCAGGAACGGGCGATCCTGGCCGAACTCTCCCGCACCCAACGAGCCGAACTCGCCGGCCTGCTACGCCAGCTGACCGCCCCGTTCGACAACATCCCCGGTTAGGTCCACGGGCCCGACGCCCGCGCGGCGGGCGAGGGCCACGGCGGCGAGGGTGGAGTGGACGCCCAGCTTGCCCAGGACGTTCTGCATATGGGTGCGGACGGTGTGCGGGGACAGGAACAGGCGCTCGGCGACGGCCTTGCGCCCCAGCCCCGCCACCATGCACCGGAGCACTTCCCGCTCCCTCGGCGTGAGGGACTCCACGAGCCGCTCGCTCTCGGTGCGGTGCTTGCGGGCGGCCGTCAACTCCCGCAGGACGCCCGTGAGCAGGGCGGGCGGCAGATGCGTCTCGTCGCGCAGCACGCCCCGGATGACGCTCAGCAGCCGGGACAGCGAGCAGTCCTTGGCGACCCAGCCGGAGGCGCCGGCCTGCAGGGCCAGCGCCGCGCGCCGGGGGTCGTCCTTCTCGGCGAGGACGACGACACGGACGGCGGGCTGGGCCGAGCGCACGCCCGCGACCAGTGATATCCCGTCGACCAGGCCGTCCTCGTTGCCCGCCTGGACCGGCACGGCCGGCCGGCCGCCGGGCAGTTGACCGCCCAGGTCGGCGTCGACCAGCAGCACGTCGTAGCGGCGGCCCTCGGCGACCGCGCGCTCCAGGCAGCGCAGCGCCGCCGGACCGCTGCCGGCCGCGGACACGTCGACGTCGGGCTCTGCGGCCAGTGCCGCGGCGAGCGACTCGGCGAAGATACGGTGGTCGTCGACGACCAGAACTCGGATGCGAACCACGAAACCCCCTTCCCCAGGCTCTTCACGAGCAGGGGATACCCCAAGGTCCTCAGAACGACGAACAGCGCGGACACGACACCCGCGGGAGGACGGATCCGCACGACCGCCGCCGTGCCTGAACAGCTACCCCCACCGCGGGCGTCGTACCCGACTTGTCTCGCCCCCTGATCTGCACCGGCCCCCACCGGTACTGCTCTTCAGGGTACGGAAGGGGGCCCGGAGCGGAAGCCGATTTGCAGAACTGCCCGGCCGACGCGTTTATGGTGTGCCGCATGTTTCGTATTGAGGCGGAAGTCGACAAGGAACGGCGAGATCTGCTCCGCGCGCGGCTGCTGGAGACGAACACCGCGGCGTCCCCCGTGCTCGCGGCCCTGCGCGGCACCCCGGCCGAACGCGAAGTGCCGTTGCACCTGTGGGCGACGGACGGGAGTTCGGACCGGCTGGCGGGCGGACTGGTCGGCCACACCTGGGCGTCCTGGCTGCACGTCACCTATCTGTGGGTGGACGGCCGGCACCGCGGCGCCGGCCTGGGCGGGCGGCTGCTGGCCGAGGCGGAGCGCATCGCCGGGAACGACCGCGGCTGCACCGGCGCCCGGCTGGAGACCTGGGACTTCCAGGCCCCGGACTTCTACCGCAAGCAGGGCTACGACGTGGTGTGCGTGATCCCCGACTACCCGCCGGGGATCACCGAGTACACGCTGGTGAAACGGTTGGGCTGAGGCTCAGACCGCCCTGAGCGCCCCCGCCGAGGGCACCGCCTCGAAGACCCGCGGGGGCGTGAAGCCGGCCGCCGCGAAGGCCTCCTCGACCGCCTTGGTGACGGTGTCGACGTCGGCCGCCTCGGCGAGGACGATCGCCGAGCCGCCGAAGCCGCCGCCGGTCATCCGGGCGCCCAGGGCGCCGGAGGAGAGGGCGGTCTCGACGACCAGGTCCAGCTCCGGGCAGGAGACCCGGAAGTCGTCGCGCAGGGAGGCGTGGCCCGCGGTGAGGAGCGGCCCGATGGCGCGGGTGTCGCCGGCCTCCAGGAGCGCCACGACGCGTTCGACGCGCTGGTCCTCGGTGACGACGTGGCGGACCAGGCGCCGTACCTCCTCCTCGTCGCCCAGGCGGTCCAGCGCCGCGTCCAGTTCGCCGTAGGGAATGTCCCGCAGGGCGTCCACGCCCAGCAGGGCGGCGCCCTTCTCGCAGCCCGCGCGGCGCTTGCCGTACTCGCCGCCGCTGTGGGCGTGCTTGACCTGGGTGTCGACGACCAGCAGGCGCATGCCCTCGGCCGCGAGGTCGAAGGGGATCTGCTTCTGCGAGAGGTCGCGGGTGTCCAGGAACAGGGCGTGGCCCTGCTCGCAGCACGCCGACGCCGTCTGGTCCATGATGCCGGTCGGGGCGCCCACGTAGACGTTCTCCGCGCGCTGACACAGGCGGGCCAGCTGCCAGCGCTGCAGGCCCAGTCCGTAGAGGTCGTTGAGGGCGAGGGCGATCACCACCTCCAGGGCCGCGGAGGAGGACAGGCCCGCACCGGTCGGCACCGTGGAGGACAGGTGGACGTCGGCTCCGGTGACCGGGTGGCCGGCCTCGCGCAGCACCCAGAACACACCCGCCGGGTAGGCCGTCCAGTCGTGGTCGGTGCCGGGTTCGAGCGCGTCCAGGGAGAGTTCGGCGACGCCGCCCTCGATGTCCGAGGAGTGCAGCCGCAGCACGCCGTCGGCGCGGCGCGCGACCGCGGCCGTCGTCACGTGCGGCAGCGCGAACGGCATCACGAAGCCGTCGTTGTAGTCGGTGTGCTCGCCGATCAGGTTGACCCGGCCCGGGGCCGCCCACACACCGTCGGGAGCCGTGCCGTACAGCTCCTCGAAGGCGTCTGCGACCTGCTGTGCGGCGCCCAAAACTGCCCCCACTTACTGCTCCCTTGCGATGTGCTGCGCGAACTCCCAGGCGTCCGCGACGATCCCCGCGAGGTCCGCGCGGGTCGGGTTCCAGCCCAGCTGTTCGCGGGCGGCGGCCGCCGAGGCGACCAGGACGGCCGGGTCGCCGCCCCGGCGGGGGGCCACGACCTCGGGGATCGGGTGGCCGGTGACCTGCCGGACCGTCTCGATGACCTGGCGGACCGAGAAGCCCTCGCCGTTGCCGAGGTTGCAGATCAGGTGCTCGCCGGGCCGCGCGGCCGCGACGGCCAGCAGGTGGGCGTCGGCCAGGTCGGCGACGTGGATGTAGTCGCGGACGCAGGTGCCGTCCGGCGTCGGGTAGTCGTCGCCGAAGACGGAGATGGCGTCCCGGCGGCCCTGCGCGACCTGGAGGACCAGGGGGATCAGGTGCGACTCGGGGTCGTGGCGCTCGCCCTGCGCGCCGTAGGCGCCGGCCACGTTGAAGTAGCGGAGCGACACCGCGCCCAGGCCGTGGGCGGCGGCCTCGCCGGTGATCATGTGGTCGACGGCGAGCTTGGTGGCGCCGTAGGGGTTGGTCGGGGAGGTCGGGGCGGTCTCGACGATCGGGACCTGCTCCGGCTCGCCGTAGGTGGCCGCGGTGGAGGAGAAGACGAGCTTGCGCACGCCGGCCTCGCGCATCGCGGCGAGCAGCGCCATGGTGCCGCCGACGTTGTTGTCCCAGTACTTCTCGGGCTTCACGACCGACTCGCCGACCTGGGAGAACGCGGCGAAGTGCAGCACCGCCTCGTAGGAGGAGTCGAGCCACTTGGCGGCGTCGCGGATGTCGCCCTCGACGAAGGCGGCGCCCGCCGGGACGCCCGCCCGGAAGCCGGTGGAGAGGTTGTCGAGGACGGTGACCTCGTGGCCCGCCTCCAGCAGGTGCTGGGCGACCACGCTGCCGACGTACCCCGCCCCGCCCGTCACCAGGTACTTCATCAACTCGCTACCTCTCGCAGTCGCTCGGCCGCGCGCTCCGGCGGCACGTCGTTGATGAACACGCTCATGCCGGATTCGGAACCCGCGAGAAACTTCAGCTTGCCGGTCGTTCGGCGAATGGTGAAAAGCTCGAGGTGAAGTGCGAAGTCGTCGCGCGTGACACCCTCGAACTCCTCCAGCGTCCCGAACGGCGCCTGGTGCCAGGCGGCGATGTAGGGCGTGGGGGGCTCACCCTCACCGAAGATACGGTCGAAGCGCCTCAAGAGTTCCAGATAAACCTGGGGAAACTCTGAGCGCGCCGCCTCGTCCAGCCCGAGCAGGTCCGGGACCCGGCGCCTGGGGTACAGGTGGACCTCGTAGGGCCAGTGCGCCGCGTAGGGCACGAAGGCGACCCAGTGTTCACCCTCAAGGACGACCCGCTCGCCGGCGAGTTCACGCTCCAGGACGGCGTCGAAGAGGTTCTCGCCGCCGGTGGCCTCCTTGTGGGCCGCGAGCGAACGCAGCATCAGGGCGGTGCGCGGGGTGGTGAAGGGGTAGGCGTAGATCTGGCCGTGCGGGTGACCGAGCGTCACGCCGATCTCCTCGCCGCGGTTCTCGAAGCAGAACACCTGCTCGACGGAGGGGAGATGCGACAGCTCCGACGTCCGGTCCGTCCAGGCCTCCAGCACGAGCCGCGCCTGCTCCTCGGAGAGGGAGGCGAAGGACGCGTCGTGGTCCGAGGTGAAGCAGACGACCTCGCAGCGCCCGGAGTCGCCGGCCAGCGAGGGGAAACGGTTCTCGAAGACCACGACGTCGTACGACGAGTCCGGGATCTCGCTCAGCCGCTCGCCCCGGGTCGGGCACAGCGGGCACTGGTCGGCCGGCGGGTGGTAGGTGCGGCCCTGCCGGTGCGAGGCGATCGCGACCCGGTCGCCGAGCAGCGGGTCGCGGCGGACCTCGGAGGTGGTGTGCGTCCGCTCCAGCGGCCGGTGGTCCACCGCGTCCCGCACGGTGTCGTCCCGCAGGTCGTAGTAGATGAGCTCGCGACCGTCGGCCAGCCGGGTCGAGGTCTTCTTCACTGCGGACTCCCGAATTTCGAGCGTTGTTCGAGTCAGCCAACCATCAAACAGAACCGAACACACCAAAACACAACTCACCACGCCAGTCAACATTGCAATCAATCAAGGTGAGACAACGAAAGTGTTGAATTACCGGGTGCAGAACCCCATGAATGCCCCCGTAACCCCCACAACGCTCGCGGCGGAGCTGCGGCTCCCCACCAACGGCCTCGACTACGTCATCCTCGCGATCTACTTCGTCGTCGTCCTGGGCATCGGCTTCGCGGCCCGCCGCTCGGTGAAGACCACCCTCGACTTCTTCCTCTCCGGGCGTTCGCTGCCCGCCTGGATCACCGGCCTCGCGTTCATCTCGGCGAACCTGGCCGCCACCGAGATCCTCGGCATGGCCGCCAACAGCGCGCAGTACGGCGCGTACACCGTGCACTGGTACTGGATCGGCGCCATCCCGGCCATGGTCTTCCTGGGCCTGGTGATGATGCCCTTCTACTACGGCAGCAAGGTCCGCTCGGTCCCCGAGATGCTGCTGCTCCGCTTCGACAGAGCCGCACACCTGCTGAGTTCGATCCTGTTCGCCTTCGCGGCCATCCTGATCGCGGGCGTCAACCTGTACGCCCTCGCGATCGTCGTCGAGGCGCTGCTGGGCTGGCCGCAGTGGGTGGCGATCGTCGTCGCCGGCGCGTTCGTGCTCGCGTACATCACCCTGGGCGGTCTCTCCTCGGCCATCTACAACGAGGTGCTCCAGTTCTTCGTGATCCTGGCCGCCCTCATCCCGCTGTCCGTGCTCGGTCTGAAGAAGGTCGGCGGCTGGAACGGCCTGGTCGACAAGCTCACCGTCACCCACGGCCACCACTTCACCACCGCCTGGGGCGGCACCGGCATCGGCTCCCCCAACCCGCTCGGCGCGAACTGGCTGACCATCGTCCTCGGCCTCGGCTTCGTGCTCTCCTTCGGCTACTGGACGACGAACTTCGCCGAGGTCCAGCGCGCCCTGTCGGCGAGGAACCTCTCCGCCGCCCAGCGCACCCCGCTGATCGCCGCGTACCCGAAGATCTTCATCGTCTTCCTGGTGATGATCCCGGGCCTGGTCGCCGCCGCCGTCGTGCCCGGCATCGGCACCGCCGGCTCCGACCTCCAGTACAACGACGCGATCCCGTACCTGATGTCCCAGCTGCTGCCCAACGGCGTGCTCGGCATCGCGGTGACCGGCCTGCTGGCGGCCTTCATGGCCGGCATGGCCGCCAACGTGTCGTCCTTCAACACCGTCTTCACCACGGACATCTGGGCGAAGTACGTGGTCAGGGGCCGGGAGGACGCGTACTACGTGCGCTTCGGACGCCTGATCACGGTGATCGGCGTCTGCGCCTCGGTCGGCACGGCGTTCCTCGCCTCGTCGTTCTCGAACATCATGAGCTACCTCCAGACGCTGTTCTCCTTCTTCAACGTGCCGATGTTCGTCGTCTTCATCGTCGGCATGTTCTGGAAGCGCGCCTCGGCGAAGTCCGGCTTCTGGGGGCTGCTCGCGGGAACGGTGACCGCGATGGTCAACTACTTCGTCCTCTACAAGAGGGACATCATCGCCATCCCCTCCGACCAGGGCGCCAACTTCGTCTCCGCGATCGCCGGCTTCGTCGCCGGCGCGGTGGTGATGGTCATCGTGTCCCTGTTCACCGCGCCCAGGCCGGCCGCCGAGCTGGAGGGCCTGGTCTACGGCACCCGGTCCCCCGGCATGGCCGAGCCGCCCGCGCCCGGCGACGAGGCCTGGTACCGCAGGCCGGCGCTGCTGGGCTGGGGCGCGGTGATCCTGGCCGCCCTCTGCTACATCCCGTTCTCGTTCTAGTCCCGGCCGCGGGAGGATGGAGGAACCATGACCGACGACTCCGGGCACCCCGGATTCCACTACTCCGAGCAGGACGTCCAGCGCGAGGTCACCGAGCTGGAGAGCAGGTCCGCGACCGCCGCGCGGATCTTCGACCTGCGGCGGATCATCGGCGGCCTGTTCGTCGTGTACGGCGTCATCGTCACGATCGCCGGGATCACCGACTCGCAGGCCGAGATCGACAAGGCGCAGGGGATCAACATCAACCTGTGGACGGGCATCGGGATGCTGCTGCTCGGGGTGTTCTTCCTGGTGTGGCTGAAGCTGCGGCCGACACCGCCCCCGCCGCCCCCGGCGTCCGGGACGGAGGAGCGGCCGGACACCGGCGCGGCCCCGCGTCCCTAGCGGGGCGTCTCGGTACCGCCGTTGAGGGGCCCCGCCCGGTCCAGCAGCCCGGTACGCGCGGCCAGTGCCGCCGCCTCCAGCCGCGACCCCACGCCCAGCTTCATCAGGACCCTCTGCACATGGGTGCGGGCCGTGCTCGGGGCGATGCCCATGCCGGCGGCGATGAGTCTCGTGTCCTCGCCGTCGGCGACCCGCACCAGGACCTCGACCTCCCTCGGGGTGAGCATCTGCAGGAGGCGCTGGCCCTCGTCGTCGGGCTGGGCGGCCGGGTTGAGGAGTTCGCTGAAGGCGCCCTGGAGGAGGGCGGGCGCCACGGCGGCCTCCCCGGCCCGCGCCTTCATGATCGCCCGCTCCACGCCCTCGATCCGCTCGTCGTGCCGTACGTACCCGGACGCGCCCGCGGCGAAGGCCGCCGCGATGCCCCGCGGGGACGGCACCGGGCCGAGCACCAGCACCGCGACCTGGGGCCGCTCCTTCTTGATCCGCACCACCGGGTCGAAGATCCCCGGCTCGGCCGGTGCCGCCGTACCGAGCAGGCACACCTCGGGCGCCCGTGTGATGACCAGCTCGGCCGCGCCCGCCGCCGGTGCCGCCGCCGCGAGCACCCGGTGGCCCCGCAGTTTCAGCGCCGAGGCCAGCGCCTCGGCGAGCAGCCGGTGGTCGTCGACCACCATGAGCCGCACTCCCATAGAGCAACCCCCCAGTCCCCCCAATGGATGCCCCACTATGGATGCCCACTGGTCCACATGGACAGAGGGCCCCCCGGCACCTCGTCCTTCATGCCCCCGGAAGCTACACGCTTGTTCGACGTCGCGCTGCCCCTACTCATGAGAACTGCCCCGGATCGGACGAATCTCTTGCTTTTCTCTCATTCGAGGGTGAAGAGCGGGTGTGGTGCGGTACGCGTCCGGCCCCGCCCCTGAGCAGGGACGGGACCGGACGGGACCGGGTGCTCGCGGACGTCAGCCCTGCGCGCCGAACGCCGCGACCAGGTACTCCTTGCCGGTCGACGTGCTCGCGGTGCGGGCGTACACGGCCGACATGTACAGGCGGCCCTGGGAGTAGAGGAACTCCGAGTAGTCGGGCGACATGCTCGTCTCCACCGCCTTGACCGCCGTGGTCGCCGGGTTCTCCAGCAGCTTGGTCTCCTTGAACGAACCGCCGTCGATGCTGACGACCTGGCCGCCCTTGTTGTACGGACCCCTCTTGTACGCGATCACGTCGGGACCGTCCATGCGCAGCGGGGTGATCGTGTAGTCGTTCCCGGCGTCGGCGCGCTGGCCGGTCTGCTTGCCGGTGGCCAGGTCGAAGGCGACGATCTCGTTGGTCCGGGAGTACTCCCCGCTGCCGTCGTGCTCCTCGGTGGCCAGGTACATCCGGCCGTTGCCGACCGTGACCCCCTTGCAGTTCTCCAGCTCGTAGATGTTGTCGCAGCGGGCCGCGTACGAGGCGCCCGGCGTGCTGATGCGCGTGCGCAGCTTGCCGGTCGAGCCGTCGACCGAGAAGACGTCCGAGAAGCCGCTGCCGTCGCCCGCGCTGTCGTTGACGTCGGCGGCCACCACCAGCGGGTCGGTCGAGACGACGCTGGCGTAGTCGATGCCCGTGGTCATCGTGTAGTCGGACTCGACCTTCCCGGAGACCGGGTCGAGGGTCTGGATGTGCAGCTGACCGGAGTCGCCGCTGCCGCACTTGCGGACCGCGACCAGCTTGCTGCCGCCGCCGTAACCGGCGTCGTAGCAGCTGTCACCGGACTTCGGCTGCCAGCGGACCTTGCCGGAGGCGAGGTCGAAGGCCGCGCCGCCGCTGGTGCCGCCGACCGCGACGGTGTTGTCGGAGACCGTCACGTTGTTGAAGTTGACCGGAATGTCACCGGACTTGATCTGCTGCGTCCACAGCTTGCGGCCGGTGCTCAGGTCGATGCCCGCGACCTGGGTGCAGCCCGCCGAGGAGCCCTTGGGCGGCATCTTCGGCTGGAAGACGATCGCCGTCCTGCCGTCCTCGTTGACATGGCCGGTGGCGCGGCAGACCGGGCCGGGCAGCGGGATCGTCCACAGCTTGGCGCCCGAGTCGGGGTCGTAGCCGACGATCTGGGCGACGCCGCTCTTGGCGTACACCTTGTCGGTGAGCCAGGAGCCGGCGGTGACGGTGGTGTCCTTCGCGGTGGGCAGCGGGACCTCGAAGAGGACCTTGGAGGAGGGGTCGGCGGGCACCTTCTCGGTGCCCTTGCCGGTCGTGCCGCCCGAGTCGCCCTTCGCGTCCTCACCGCCGGTACCGCCGGTGCCGCCGCTGGAGCTGGCGGTGTCGTCCTTCTTGCCGTCGCCGCCGGAGGACTTGGCGTACCAGATGCCGCCGCCGACGATCAGCGCGATCACGACGACCGCCGCGACGACGATCAGCAGGACGGCCTTGTTGCCGCCGGACGTCCCGCCGCCCGGCTGCCCCGGCTGACCGGACTGCCAGGGCTGTCCGGGCGGGGGCGTGCCGGGGCCGCCCGGGTAGCCGTGACCGGGCTGCTGGGCGTAGGGGTTGTGCATCGGGGTGGTGGGCGGCTGCTGGGCGTACGGGTTCGGGCCCGGGGCCGGCGCCGGGGGCTGCCCCGGGTAGCCGTAGCCGGGCTGCGGGGGCTGCTGCGGGTAGCCGTAACCCGGCTGCGGGGCCGGGGGCTGGGGCGGCTGCGGGTAGCCGTAGCCGGGCTGCGGGGCCGGGGGCTGGGGCGGGGTCTGCGGCGGCTTCGGCGGGGTCTGCGGCGGGCCGACGGGCGTGCCGGGACCGGGCTGCTGCGGGGGCTGGTTGGGCGGGGGCGGGGGCGGCTGGGTCATGACGGGGCTACCTCGAAGGACGCGTGAGGGACGGCTGGGGACGGCCGGGGACGGCGCGGGCCGCGGGACGGCACGGTGGCGCATGGTGCGCACGGCCCGGTCCGGCGCGGTCCGGCGTGTGCCGCGGGATGTCGCGGGATGTCGCGGTGCGGGACGGCGCCGTGCGGGACCGGGACTGCGCTGTGCGGGACGGTGCGGGGCCCGCTCAGTTGCCGAAGGCCATCATCAGCTTCTCCTTCGCGTCGTCGCTGCCGGAGAGCCGCGTGGACGAGATGTAGAAACGGCCGTCGACCCAGTCGTACGCGCCGTCGTAGAAACCGTCCTCGATGTCGGCGGTGTGCTCCGGGTTCTGCAGCAGCTTGGTCGTGGTGTGGGTGGAGCCGGAGGTCGGGACCGACACGACCCGGCCGCCCGTGTCGTACGACGGCCGCACGTAGGCGACGAGCTTTCCGCCCTCGACCTTGACCGGGTACATCGACTCGTCCGTCGGCGACTTCACCCGCCACTTCGCCTTGCCGTCGGCGAGGCTGATCGCGACGATCTCGTTGGCGCCGCTGCTCACGTCCGTCGGCAGGTAGAGGGTGTCGGCGTCGGCGGCCACGCCCTGGCAGCCCTGGAGGTCACGGGCGAGGATCGCCCAGCCGCACTGGGGCGCGAACTTCTCGTCGACCTTCACCTCGGAGCGGAACTCGCCCTTGTCGTCCAGCGTCGAGATGTTCCAGGCCTTCTTGTCCTCGTTGGTCATGTAGACCACGAGCGGGTCGACGGAGTAGGTCCGCTCGACCGTCCAGCCCTTCTTCACCGGCTGGGTCCACCTGACCTTGCCGGTGGCCGGGTCGAGTTCCGTGATCTCGTCGTGCTCGTCGCTGCCGCCGGCGCCGCAGGACGCCACCTCGACCAGCCGGTCCGTGCCGCCCGCGAACGCCGTCGGGAAGCAGGACGCGCCGTACTTCTCCTTGTCGTACAGCTTGTCGCCGCTGCCGAGGTCGTACGCCGTGCCGGACTGGGAACGGCCCACCATCAGCGTCTTGCCGCTGATCGTCAGCTCGATGCTGATCGCGCTGTCGAACAGGCCGCCGTCGGCGACGGTCGCAGTCCAGCCCTTCTTGCCGGTGTCGAGGTCGATCTCCTGGAGCTGGTTGCACTTGGCCCGGTCGCTGGTGCCGTTCATGTACGCCACGACGACCTTGTCGTCCGCCGACTTCTGGGGAGTGACCGCGCAGATCTTCTGCGGGAACGTGATCGGGCTCCACGTCGGGTCGCCGCCGGCCACGTCGTAGGCGAAGACCTGCTTGTAGGCGGCCTTCACCGCCGTCTTGCCGGTGATCCACATGCCGGGGGCGTCGGCGCCGGACGCGGGCGCGTCGGGTGCCGTCTTGTACCAGAGCACCTTGGCCTCGCCGGACTTGCGGCCCTCGTTGAGGTTCTCCGGGTCCGAGGCGCCGTCACCGCTGCCGTCACCGGGGTTGACCGGGGTGTCGGTGCCGGAGGCCTTGGGGTCGTCGGACGCGGCCGCGGGAACGTCCGTCTTCGCACCGCCGTCCCGGGTGACGGCGTACACCGTGCCGCCGACCACCAGCAGACCGGCGACCGCCGCCGCGACGATCAGCGCGGGCTTTCCCTTGAACGGACCGCCGCCGCCACCGCCGCCGGGCACGGCGACCGTGCCGGGTCCGCCGGGGTACTGCGGCTGCTGCGGATAGCCGTAACCGGGCTGCGGCGGCTGTCCGTACGGGCCCGGGGAGCCCGCGGGCGCGCCGTACGGGCCCGGCTGCGCGTAGGGACCGGAGGCGGGCTGCTGCGGGTAGCCGTAGCCGGGCTGGGGCTGCGGGGGCGCGACCGGGGGCGCGTGGGGCGGTTGGGGTGGTGGCGGGGGCGTACCGGGGGCGCCCGGGGCACCGGGTGCGCCGGGGGGCGTACTCGGGGGCGGTCCGAAGCCTCCCTGCGCGGGCGGTTGTTGCGGTGCGCCGAATCCACCCCCCGGCGGCGGTTGGTCCTGCGGCGCTCCGAAACCGCCCTGCGGCGGCTGGTTGGGCGGCTGAGTCATCAGCGCTCTTCCCCCTCGTTCACTGATTTTTAGCCACGCCCCGAGGTTCTTGACAGACCCCCAGGTCGTTCTCAGGCAGTTCTCAGACCGACCTTTCTATCACTCGGCACCGACAGGCCATGGGCCCGCGTCTCCCGCTGTTCCCAAGGGAGAACCGCCCCGTGATGCCCCCGTTACGCGCCTTCACGCCCCCTGCACCGAGCGCACGCAAGGAGGTTCGGCACGGGAGGGGAGGGGCGGGAGGGGGCGCGGGGGCGGGTTGCGCGCGCCGTGACATGAGGTGCGTGCGCGTCTGATTCCCGCCGGTGAACGGGACGGCGGAGGGGGCTCCAGAGGGCGTGAGGAGCAGAGGGGAGCGGAAGGGAACGGCGGAGGGCGTGAGGTGGGGCGTGCACGCCTCTCCTCACGCCCTCCGGTACGGCGCGTGCTCCCGTTACGCGTCCTCCGCCAGTTCCAGCCAGCGCATCTCCAGTTCCTCGCGCTCCGCGGCGAGGTCGCGGAGCTGGGCGTCGAGTTCGGCGACCTTGGCGAAGTCCGTGGCGTTGGCGGCGATCTGGTCGTGCAGCTTGGTCTCCTTCTCAAAGACGCGGTCCAGCTGACGCTCGATCTTCTGGAGCTCCTTCTTGGCGGCACGCTGGTCGGCGGCGCTCCGCTCGGCGGAGGGGGCCTTGGGGGCCACCGCGGTGGCGGCGACCGCCTCCTCCATGCGCTGACGGCGCTCCAGGTACTCGTCGATGCCGCGCGGCAGCATCCGCAGGGCGGCGTCGCCGAGGAGCGCGAAGACGCGGTCGGTGGTCCGCTCGACGAAGAACCGGTCGTGGGAGATGACGATCATCGAGCCGGGCCAGCCGTCGAGGACGTCCTCCAGCTGGGTGAGGGTCTCGATGTCGAGGTCGTTGGTGGGCTCGTCCAGGAAGAGGACGTTCGGCTCGTCCATGAGGAGCCGGAGCAGCTGGAGCCGGCGGCGCTCACCGCCGGACAGGTCGCCGACCGGCGTCCACTGCTTCTCCTTGCTGAAGCCGAACGTCTCGCACAGCTGCCCGGCGGTCATCTCCCGCCCCTTGCCGAGGTCGACGCGCTCGCGGACCTGCTGCACGGCCTCCAGGACCCGGGTGGCGGGGTCGAGTTCGGCGACCTCCTGGGAGAGGTAGGCGAGCTTGACGGTCTTGCCGACGGCGACCCGGCCGCCCACCGGCTGCGTCTCGCCCTCGGTGCGCGCGGCCTCGGCCATGGCGCGCAGCAGCGAGGTCTTGCCGGCGCCGTTGACACCGACCAGGCCGATGCGGTCGCCGGGGCCGAGCTGCCAGGTGACGTGCTTGAGCAGCACCTTGGGGCCGGCCTGGACGGTCACGTCCTCCAGGTCGAAGACGGTCTTGCCGAGCCGCGAGGAGGCGAACTTCATCAGCTCGGAGGTGTCGCGCGGCGGCGGCACGTCCTTGATGAGCTCGTTGGCGGCCTCGACCCGGAAGCGCGGCTTGGAGGTGCGCGCGGGAGCGCCGCGGCGCAGCCAGGCCAGCTCCTTGCGGACCAGGTTCTGCCGCTTGGTCTCCTCGGTGGCGGCGATCCGCTCGCGCTCCGCGCGGGCGAAGACGTAGTCGGAGTAGCCGCCCTCGTACTCGTAGACGGCGCCGCGCTGCACGTCCCACATGCGGGTGCAGACCTGGTCGAGGAACCAGCGGTCGTGGGTGACGCAGACGAGGGCCGAGCGGCGCTCGCGCAGGTGCCGGGCCAGCCAGGAGATGCCCTCGACGTCGAGGTGGTTGGTGGGCTCGTCCAGGACGAGCAGGTCCTGGCCCTCGATGAGCAGCTTGGCGAGCGCGATGCGCCGCCGCTCGCCGCCGGAGAGCGGGCCGATGACGGTGTCCAGGCCCTTGGGGAAGCCCGGCAGGTCCAGGCCGCCGAAGAGACCGGTGAGGACATCGCGGACCTTGGCGTTGCCGGCCCACTCGTGGTCGGCCATGTCGCCGATGACCTCGTGCCGGACGGTGGCCTCGGGGTCGAGGGAGTCGTGCTGGGTGAGGACGCCGAGGCGCAGTCCGCCGGAGTGCGTGACGCGGCCGGTGTCGGCCTCCTCCAGCTTGGCGAGCATCCGGATGAGGGTGGTCTTGCCGTCGCCGTTGCGGCCCACCACACCGATGCGGTCGCCCTCCGACACGCCGAGCGAGACGCCGTCGAGCAGGGCCCGGGTGCCGTAGACCTTGCTGACGTTCTCGACATTGACCAGGTTGACGGCCATTTCACTCCTGCGCACGGGGACGGTCAGCCTCCCAGCCTAATGCGCGCCGGGAGGCCGCCCCGCCGGGAGCTACTTTCCGCCGGCCCGCGCGCGTACCTCGTCGAGGAGGGCGTACATCGTCCGGCCCGGGCAGTCGGTCTCCAGCCAGTCGCGGTGGCCGGAGACGGTGGTGACGTCCCTGGTGACGCCGTTGACCGGGTTGACGTAGGTGAGCGTGGCGCTCGGGTCGAGGCCCCGGAAGCGGGCGATCACCCTGACGAGCCGGACCAGGGAGGCCTTGGCCGCGTCGGTGGGGCCCTGGTCGGTGAGGGTGCCGAGGAGGGCGATGCCGAGGTTGCCGGAGTTGTAGCCGGAGGTGTGGAACGCGGTGACCAGGCCGCCGTCGGGGTCGAAGGCGGGGATGCCGTCGTCGCCGGAGTGGCGGCCCTCGTAGACGGCACCGGCCTCGTCGATCAGGAAGTGGTAGCCGATGTCGCCCCAGTCCAGGGTGACCGCGTGGTACTCGTAGATCGCGCGGACGGTGGCCGCCGGGTCCGGGTCGTTGTTGGGCGTGTCCGTGTGGTGGACCGTGACCGACTGCAGCGGGTAGTACTTCTCCGGCGAGTTGACCTCGCCGTCCTTGTAGCGCTTGGACTCGTCGGCGCCCCAGGCCGGGCGGGAGAGGTAGCGCACGCCACGCACGCGTGTCGGCTCCTTCGGCACCCGGAAGGTGCGGTCCGGGCCGCCGGTGGTGTCGATCGCGAGGGAGCCCAGGCCGGTGGTGCCGTCGGGCGCGGTCAGTTCGTACGCCCTGGCGCTGCCGGCCGCGACCAGGGCCGTACGGCCGCCGTCCGCGAGGGTGGCGCAGCCGGGGGTGACGGCCTTGCCGGCGCCGCCCGCGAAACGGATCGCGACGCCGTCCCCGGCGCCGTCCCAGCGGACGCCGACGAAGGCGGCGGGGAAGTCGAGGCCGGTCGTGCCGGTGCCGGTGGCGGCCGCCGTGCGGGTGGCCGGGAAGGTCTCCGGCTCGGTGCCGGCGGCACCGGTCGCCGTACCGGAGCCGGTGGAGGTGGCGGAGTCGGTGGCCGCGAAGACGACGGGGGTCAGCGCGGCGCCGGCGGCCACGGCGCCCGCGGCGCCTATCGCTCCGCGGCGGGACAGGGACCGCTTCCTGCGGTGGGAAGGGGTGGGGGATGGGGACACGGACGGCCTTCCGCAGACGTTCGGATGCTCTGTTGAAACGTCAATCGAACCTATCGCCCCGCATGTACCGCCCCGGTGGCGATTCGGGTCAATTCCTGGTGGAGATACGGCCTTTGTTGTGGACGGGACGCGAAGACGGGCCCCGGACACGGCTGCCCCCGCACCTCGCCCCCCTCACCCGTTCGGCGTAGCCGTGGATGCCGGGGCGCCGGGCCGCGCGTGCACTGGGGAACGGAGAACGCGTTCCCGTACCGGAGGTGGCGATGTCCTCACCCGTGACAGCCGTGCGCGGCCCGCTCGTCTCGTTCGTCGACGACCCGTTCCTCACCAGCCGCGAGGACGCCTTCGTCCACGAGAGCGACGGGCTGCTGATCTGCGAGGACGGCGTCATCACGGCCTCCGGCGACTACGGCGCGCTGCGCGAGCACCTCCCCGAGGGCGTCGAGCCGGTCCACTACCCCGGCCACGTGATCAGCGCGGGGTTCGTCGACACGCACATCCACTACGTGCAGACCGGCATCATCGCCGCCTTCGGCTCGCAGCTGATCGACTGGCTGAACCACTACACCTTCGTCGAGGAGCAGCGCTTCTCCGACCCGGCGTACGCGCGCCAGGTGGCGTCGTCCTTCTGCGACGAGCTGCTGCGCAACGGCACGACCACCGCCCTGACGTTCTGCGCGGTGTACCCGCAGTCGGTGGACGCGCTGTTCGAGGCCGCGTCCGAGCGGGGCATGCGGATGGCGGCGGGCAAGGTGCTGATGGACCGCAACGCCACGGACGCGCTGCTGGACACCGCCCAGTCGGGCTACGACGACTCCAAGGCGCTGCTGGAGCGCTGGCACGGCAAGGGCCGCAACCTGTACGCCGTCACACCCCGGTTCGCGCCCACCAGCACGCCCGGGCAGCTGGAGGCCGCCGGCGCGCTGCGCAAGGAGCACCCGGAGGCGCTGGTGCACACGCACGTCTCCGAGAACACCGGGGAGATCTCCTGGGTGCGCTCCCTGTTCCCCGAGCGGAGCGGCTACCTGGACGTCTACGACCACTACGGCCTGCTCGGTCCGGGCAGCGTCCTCGCGCACGGGGTGCATCTGACCGGCGCCGAGCGCGCCCGCTGCGCCGAGACCGGCACGGCCGTCTCGCACTGCCCCACCTCGAACCTGTTCCTGGGCAGCGGGCTGTTCCACGTCCACGACGCCAAGGACCCCAGGCGGCCGGTGCACGTCGGCCTGGGCACCGACATCGGCGCCGGCACCAGCTTCTCGCTGCTGGCCACCATGAACGAGGCGTACAAGGTGGCCGAGCTCAGCAACTACCCGCTCGACTCGGTCAAGGCGTTCTTCCTCGCCACCCTCGGCGGTGCGCGGGCGATGGGCATCGCCGACCGGGTCGGCTCGCTCACGGTGGGACGGGAGGCGGACTTCGTCGTCCTCGACCCGAGGGCGACCCCGCTGCTCGCCCGGCGCACGTCCCGCGTGGACGACATCGAGGAGCTGCTGTTCGTCCTCGCCGTCATGGGCGACGACCGCACGGTCCGGGCCACCTACGTCAACGGGGCGCTCGCCCACGACCGCGAGGACGCCACCGCACGAAGCTGACGGGAGACCCCAGCCATGGCGAACACCGCTCCTGCCACGACCGGCAGCGCGACCGAGTACCGCAACCACCCCGGCGCGAGGATCCTGCACGGGCCGCACCGCACGATCGGCGGTGCGGAGGCCTGGGTCGTCTGGGGCCTGGCCACGATCTTCGTCGTCTGGCTGTTCTCCATCCAGACCGGCTACGCGGTCGTCTCCCCGGAGATCCAGAAGTCCGCGGGGCTCACGGTCGCGCAGATCAGCCTCGCGAGTTCGATCTACACCTGGGCGTTCGCCCTGTGCCAGTTCTTCTCCGGCGCCCTGCTCGACCGGTTCGGCTCCCGCCCGCTGCTCGCGATCGCCGTCGCCTTCGTCACCGCGGGCGCGTTCCTCTACGCGCAGACCACCAGTATGGCCACTCTCGTCAGCGCGCAGGTCGTCCTGGCCGTCGGGTCCTCGTTCGGCTTCGTCGGCGCCGGGTACATCGGCGGCCAGTGGTTCCCCGCCGCCCGCTACGGCCTGATGTTCGGCCTGGTGCAGTGCCTGGCCTCGCTGGGCTCCGCCTTCGGCCAGCCGATCATCTCCTGGCAGCTGACCCAGGTCACCTGGCAGCAGCTCCTCAACGGCTTCGGCGCGGCGGGCGTGCTGCTGATCGTGCTGTTCGCGCTGCTGGTCCGCAACCCCTCGCCCGGACCGGCCCAGCTCGCGCAGGCCACCGGCGGCACCGTCGCGAAGCCGCCCCTCGTCGCGAGCGTCTTCCGCGATCTCGGCAACTGCTTCCGCAACTGCAACGTCGTCCTCTCCGCCGCCCTCGCCGGCGTCTCCTTCGGCTCCATGCTCGCCATGGGTGTGCTGTGGGGACCGCGTGTGATGGAGGCGCGCGGCGCCCAGACCTCCTTCGCCGCGATCCTGACCGCCATGTCCTGGCTCGGGCTCGCCATCGGGGCGCCGCTGTTCAACGTGCTCTCCGACCACTGGAACAACCGCCGCGTCCCCGCCGTCGTCGGCGTGCTCCTCCAGGCGGCCGCCGTCGCGATGCTGATCTACCTGCCCGAGGAGACCAACAGCGTCTCCGTGGTCACCATGTTCTGCGTGGGCCTGTTCGCCGGCGCCCACATGCTGGGCTTCACGGTCGCCGGCGAGTCCGTCCCCGGCAGGCTCGTCGGCAGCTCCGCGGCCATCGTCAACGGCGTCTGCTTCATCATCGGCGGACTTCTCCAGGCCGTCCCCGGCAAGCTCCTCCCCCAGAACCCGGACCTCACCGACTACGGCCACGCCCTGATGCTCATGCCGGTCCTGCTCGTCCTGGGCGCCCTGGCCGGCCTCTTCATCAAGGACACGGGCGGGTCCGCCAGGGGCTGAGCGGACGGGGGCCGGCGACGGGTGCCGCCTACGGGGGCGACGCCGCTGGCGTGCGTGACACCGCTGGCGTGCGTGACACCGCTGGCGTGCGTGACACCGCTGGCGTGTGCGACGGCGTCCGGCTCCGGCGTGTGCGACGGGGGCAGGCTCCGGCGTGTGCGACGGCGTCACGCTCCCGGCGTGTGTGAGGGCGTCACGCTCCCGGCGTGTGTGAGGGCGTCACGCTCCCGGCGTGTGTGAGGGCGTCACGCTCCCGGCGTGTGTGAGGGCGTCAGGCGCCGGCGTGGGCGCTGGTGTCGTGCGCCGGGGTGAGCACGGTGGCGCCCGGGGCGGGGGAGGTCGCCGTGCGTACCGTGCGGCAGGTGCCGGAGGCGAGCAGCGCCTCGGCCACCTTCGACGCCGACTCGGTGTCGCGGACCAGGAACGCGGTGGTGGGACCGGAGCCGGAGACCAGCGCGGTGAGGGCGCCGGCCGCGCGGCCCGCGGCGAGGGTGTCCGCGAGCTCCGGGAAGAGGGAGAGCGCGGCGGGCTGGAGATCGTTGGAGACGGCCGCGGCGAGCGCGTCGGGGTCGCCCGCGGCGAGCGCGTCGAGCAGGTCGCGGGAGGCGACCGGGGCGGGGACGTCGCGGCCCTCGGCGAGCCGGTCGAACTCGCGGAAGACGGCCGGGGTGGACAGCCCGCGCTCGGCCATGGCGAAGACCCAGTGGAAGGTGCCGCCGACCTCGAGGTCGGTCAGCCGCTCACCGCGCCCGGTGCCGAGGGCGGCGCCGCCGACCAAACTGAACGGCACGTCGCTGCCGAGGTCGGCGCAGATGGCGAGGAGTTCGGCGCGGGAGGCGCCCGCGCGCCAGAGCTCGTCGCACGCGAGCAGCGCGCCCGCCCCGTCCGCGCTCCCCCCGGCCATGCCGCCGGCGACCGGGATGTCCTTGACGATGTGGATGTGCACGGCCGCCTCGATGCCCCGGCGTCCGGCGAGCGCGAGCGCGGCGCGCGCGGCGAGGTTCGTGCGGTCCAGGGGGACCTGGGCGGCGTCCGGGCCCTCGCAGGTGACGCGCAGTTCGTCGGCGGGGGTGACCGTCACCTCGTCGTACAGGCCGACGGCGAGGAAGACGTTGGCCAGGTCGTGGAAGCCGTCGGGGCGGGCGGCGCCCACCGCGAGCTGGACGTTGACCTTGGCGGGGACGCGTACCGTCACGCTCACTGACCGGGCTCCTTGTGTTCGGCGATCCTCGCGAACTCCTCGACGGTCAGCGACTCGCCGCGCGCCTGGGGCGAGACCCCGGCCGCGACCAGTGCCGCCTCGGCGGCCGCCGCGGACCCGGCCCATCCGGCGAGCGCCGCCCGCAGGGTCTTGCGCCGCTGTGCGAACGCCGCGTCGACGACCGCGAAGACCTCCTTCTTCGCGGCCGTGGTCTTCAGCGGCTCCGCGCGCCGGACGAGGGCGACCAGTCCGCTGTCGACGTTCGGGGCGGGCCAGAAGACGTTGCGCCCGATCGCGCCGGCCCGCTTCACCTCGGCGTACCAGTTGGCCTTGACGGACGGCACGCCGTACACCTTGCCGCCGGGCGCGGCGGCGAGCCGGTCGGCGACCTCGGCCTGCACCATCACCAGCGTCCGCTCGATGCTCGGGAAGGTGTCGAGCATGTGGAGGAGGACGGGGACGGCCACGTTGTAGGGGAGGTTCGCGACGAGCGCGGTCGGCGGCGGGCCGGGCAGCTCGGTGACGTGCATCGCGTCGGAGTGGACCAGCGCGAACCGGTCCGCGCGCGCCGGCATGCGCGCCGTGATCGTCGCGGGCAGGGCGCTCGCCAGGACGTCGTCGATCTCGACGGCGGTGACCCGGTCGGCGGCCTCCAGCAGCGCCAGGGTGAGGGACCCCAGTCCCGGTCCGACCTCGACGACGACGTCGTCCGGGCGGACCCCGGCGGTGCGGACGATACGGCGGACCGTGTTGGCGTCGATCACGAAGTTCTGGCCGCGCTGCTTGGTGGGGCGTACACCGAGCGCTGCCGCGAGTTCACGGATGTCGGCGGGACCGAGGAGGGCGTCGGGGGTGGGGCTGCTCACGGGACAAGGGTACGGGCCGCCGGGGGCGCCTCCCGCCGGTCACCCGTGCAGCCGGGCCCCGCAGTGCGGCCAGGGGGTGGCCCCGCGGCTCACGTACAGCTTCTTCGCGCGGAAGGTCTGCTCCTCGGCCGGGGCGTCCTGCGGACGGCCGCTGCCGCCGAGGCTGTGCCAGGTGCGGGTGTCGAACTGGTACAGCCCGCCGTACGTCCCGGAGGCGTCCACCGCGTGCGGGCGGCCGCCGGACTCGCAGGCGGCGAGCCCGTGCCAGTTCAGGCCGTCGGCGCCCTGCACGGAGTCCGGGTGCGGTTTGGTGCCCACCTTCACGAGCTGCGCGCGCGGCTCGCGCACCAGCTCGGACCGCTCCCGGCGCGGCTTCTGCCGGACCCCGTTGACGGTCCGCAGGTAGTACGTGACCCGGCGCAGCCCGGGCCGCCCGGCCCGCTCGACGACCTCGGTGCCCTTGAACAGCGTGGGGTCCTCCGCCCGCCGCACCTGGAACGGGATGGTCTCCTCGCGGACTTCCTTGCCGCCCGTGACCCGCAGCACGGTCACCGTCTGCCCGTCGCGCGGGAAGCCGGCCTGCGGCACGGAGGTGGTGTCCTGGCCGTGCAGGGTGATCCCGGCCTCCTCGACGGCCTCGCGGACGGTCGCGGCGTTGGTGCGGATGGTGCGGGTGCGGCCGTCCGCCAGGATGGTGACGGTGCGCTCGGTGCGGACGTCGAGCGCGAGCCCGGCGCGTCCGATGCTCTGGGAGCGCGAGGCCGACAGGTACGCGCCCTCGGCACGCACCCCCAGCTGCTGGAGCGCCCCCTCCACCGTGTGCGCCGTCGTCCACACCTCGCGCCGCCGGCCGTCCAGCGTGAGCCGTACGGGGCGGCCGTAGCGCACGGCGACCTCGTCGCCGCTGGCCAGCGCGGTGCCGGGGGCGGGCGCCACCATGTCGTGCGCCCCCACCGGCACGCCCTCCTCGGCCAGCAGCCCGGTCACGTCGTCCGCGAAGGTGTGCAGGGTGCGCGGCCTGCCGTCGACGGTCAGCTCGATCGCCTTGTCCTTGGCGAGGAACGTGGTGGTGCCGCCGGCGAGGAACGCGACGACCAGCGCCTGCGGCAGCAGACGGCGCACGGCGGAGTCCGGGCGCCGGATGTGGCGCGTCTTCCGTCGGCGCGCGGCCCGCCGCCCCACCACGGCGCGCACACCCGTCTCACGCGCCCCGTTCTCCGGTTCGGGCCCGTTCTCCGGTTCGCGCCCGTTCTCCGGTTCGCGCCCGCTCTGCCGCGGAAGCGCCGGCTCGGTCGCGTACGCGTGCGCCGCGGCGTCCGCCGCCGCCTGCGCCCCGGCCGGCATCCCGTACGCCGGCCGGTAGGTGTCGCTCCCGTACGCCTCGCCGTATCCCAGCGTCTCTGCGTCGTGCAGCGGGTGCGCGCCGCCGGGCCGGCCGTGCGCGGGCGTGCCGTAGGGGCCGTACGCCTCAGTCGTCTCGTACTGCGATGTGCTCACGCCGACACGCTCCAGAGGTCCAGAGGGGGTCCGGATCGGGCCACCAGAACCTAGCGGAGCGCTCGTCACTCTCCAAAGCGGCGCGACTACGCACCGTCGCGACCGGAGGGGTGCCGGGGCACGCGCGGGTCACGCGCGGGTCACGGTCGCCGCACCCTCAGTAGTCGAAGGCGCGGGCGGTGTTCGCGCCCAGGGCCGTCGCCAGCGCGTCCTCGTCGATGCCGCGCACGGCGGCCATCGCGCGCACCGTGACCGGAACGAGATACGGGCCGTTGGGCCGTCCGCGGTACGGCGCCGGGGTCAGGAAGGGCGCGTCGGTCTCGACCAGGACCAGTTCCAGCGGGGCGACGGCGAGGGCGTCGCGGAGGTTCTGGGCGTTCTTGAAGGTGACGTTGCCGGCGAAGGACATGAAGTAGCCCTCGCGTGCGCACTCCTCGGCCATCACGGCGTCCCCGGAGTAGCAGTGGAACACCGTCCGCTCGGGGGCGCCCTCCTCCTTGAGGACGCGCAGCACGTCGGCGTGGGCGTCGCGGTCGTGGATGACGAGGGTCTTGCCGTGCCGCTTGGCGATCTCGATGTGGGCGCGGAAGGAACGCTCCTGCGCGGCCATGCCCTCGGGCCCGGTGCGGAAGTGGTCGAGGCCGGTCTCACCGACGCCCTTGACGTGGGGCAGCGCGGCCAGCCGGTCGATCTCGGCGAGGGCCTCGTCCAGCGCGGCGTCGCCGCCGGGCGTCCGGGCGCCCTGCCGGGACCAGCCGTCGGGGTCGCCGTGGACGATCCGCGGGGCCTCGTTGGGGTGCAGGGCGACGGTCGCGTGGACGTTCGCGTACGCGGCCGCGGTCTCGGCCGCCCACCGCGAGCCCTTGATGTCGCAGCCGACCTGGACGACGGTCGTCACACCCACCGACGCGGCCTTCGCGAGCCCCTCCTCGACGGTGCCGGACTGCATGTCGAGGTGGGTGTGGGAGTCGGCGACCGGGACCCTGAGGGGTTCCGGCAGCGGCGGTGCCGCGTTCTTGTCGGCCGCACCGGAGGCGCCGGTGCCGGAGGCGTTCGAAGGCATGCCCCGATCCTACGAAAGGGGCATGCCGCGCCGGACCGGCGCCCGGTCAGCTCGCCTTGCGCTGGAAGGGGTGCAGCAGGTCGGACAGGTGCCAGTGGTGCGGCTCCCCGCCCCGCGCGGCGGCCTCCGCCGCCTGCGCCCGCCCGCTCTCCCCGGCGGCCGCCCCGGCCGCGACGCCCCGCACCGGCCGCTGCCGCGACCGCTGTGCGGCGTTGCGCACCGACGAGACCTGCCCCGCGCGCATGATCCGCACGACGTGGCCGTCGCAGTTGTGGCACAGGGGCCGGCTCAGCGGGGACGGGACGACCTGGCCGTTCGCCACGTACAGGACGAACTCGTGGTTGTCGGCGTCCGTGTGGTGCTCTATCTCGTACGACTGCTCCCAGCCGTGCCCGCACCGCATGCAGGCGAAGGAATACGACTCGTGGACGACGGCTGTGGCCGTACCGCGGTGGCCGGTCTGCCCTGTGATCTCACTCATGCCAGCTCCTCTTGTCCGCTGGACAAGCACCCCCGGCGCGGGGATTCCCCCCGGAATCCCCTTGGGGGTGAGGGACGGGTGCGTCCCTGCCGACCAGTGGACGCCTTCACCGGCGCGAATGCATCAGGCCTGTCGAGTGTTGGAGGCGATTTGGACTTCGCTTGCCGAATCGGCCTCGGGACAGGGGGATTGCCTTTGCCTTTCCCGCCCCCGCTTTACCGTCCCGTGGGGCGCGTGCTCAGAGGAGAAGCTCCCTGCTCAGAGGACACCTTTCCGCAGGTCAGGGGCGCACGCTCAATCGATGAGCGACCCGCTCGGAGATCAGCGGGCGCCCCCGTCGGACACCGGGCGCCGCGGCGCCTCCCCAGGGGCGGGGAAAACCGCGCGGTCAGCCCCGCCGACTCGCGGCCCGCTGCACGGAAGCAACCGTGGCGGCGCCGCGGGAACGGCCCTCATCCCTCGAGGCGCTTGGCGGCGACCACCGCGTCGAACACCACCCGCTTCGGGATGCCCGCCTCCACCGCGACCGCCGCGATCGCCTCCTTGCGCCGCTCGCCGGCCTCCTCGCGCACCCGCACGCGCCGGACGAGTTCCTCCGCGCCGAGTTCCTCGGGCCCGCGCTCGGGCGCGCCCTCGACGACGACGGTGATCTCGCCGCGCACCCCGTCGGCGGCCCACACCGCGAGCTCGGCCAGCGGACCGCGCCGCACCTCCTCGTAGGTCTTGGTCAGCTCGCGGCAGACGGCGGCCCGCCGCTCGGCCCCGAAGACCTCGGCCATGGCGGCGAGGGTGTCGTCGAGGCGGTGCGGGGCCTCGAAGTAGACGAGGGTGCGGCGCTCCTCGGCGACCTCCTGGAGCCGCGAGCGTCGCTCACCGGCCTTGCGGGGCAGGAAGCCCTCGAAGCAGAACCGGTCGACGGGCAGCCCGGACAGCGCGAGCGCGGTGAGCACGGCGGACGGTCCCGGGACGGCGGTGACGCGCACGTCCTTCTCGACGGCCGCCGCGACCAGCCGGTAGCCGGGGTCGGAGACGGAGGGCATGCCGGCGTCGGTCACGAGCAGCACGCGCGCGCCGCCGACGAGTTCCTCGACCAGTTCCGGTGTGCGGGCGGCCTCGTTGCCCTCGAAGTACGACACCACGCGGCCCTTGGGGGTCACGCCGAGGGCCTGGGTGAGCCACCGCAGCCGGCGGGTGTCCTCGGCCGCGATCACGTCGGCTCCGGTCAGCTCCGCGACGAGCCGGGGCGGCGCGTCCGCGACATCGCCGATGGGGGTGCCTGCCAGGACAAGGGTTCCAGTCACCCTTCCATCCTCGCAGCAGCCACTGACATCACCGTCCGCGGAGGCCGGTCCCCGTTCGCAAAGGAACCCACCACTTAAGCGCCATGCACGGGACTCACACAGAACGGTTCCCTACGATGGCGCGGTGACCAGTACCGCGTCCTCCACGGACACCCGGCAGGGCCAGGCAGCGCTCGACGAGCGGCCGACGTGGCAGCAGCGGCTGCGCCGATTCGGCTACACGGCGAGCCCGGCGCACACGGCGCACACCACCGGCGGCAGAAGCGCCGCGGGCACCGGCGCGCAAGCCGACGTCGTCGACCGCCTGGTGCCGCCGTACGCCGAGCCCAGCTCGCGGCTGTGGCCGGCGCTGGGGGTGCCGCCGGTGCTCGCCGAGCGGATCAGGCGCTGGTCGGGCTGGGGCGGTCCGCTCCTCGTGACGCTGATGGCGGGCCTGCTGCGGTTCTGGAACCTGGGCAGCCCGAAGGCGGTGATATTCGACGAGACGTACTACGCGAAGGACGCGTGGGCGCTCGTCCACCGCGGTTTCGAGGTCAACTGGGACAAGAACGCCAACGACCTGATCCTTCAGGCGAACGGCCATGTCACCGTCCCGGCGGACGCGGCGTACGTGGTGCACCCGCCGGTCGGCAAGTACGTCATCGGGCTCGGGGAGCTGCTCTTCGGCTTCAACCCGTTCGGCTGGCGCTTCATGACCGCGCTGCTGGGCACGCTGAGCGTGCTGCTGCTGTGCCGGATCGGGCGCCGGATGTTCCGTTCCACCTTCCTGGGCTGCCTGGCGGGCGGGCTGATGGCGGTGGACGGCCTGCACTTCGTGATGAGCCGCACCTCGCTGCTCGACGGCGTGCTGATGTTCTTCGTGCTGGCCGCGTTCGGCTGCCTGGTCATCGACCGGGACAGGGCCCGGGAGAAACTCGCCGCGGCGCTCCCGCCGGACGCGGACGGCCGGGTGCGGCCCGACGCGCGCGTGGCCGACGACTTCCGCTTCGGCCGGCGCCCCTGGCGGTGGGGCGCGGGCCTGCTGCTGGGCCTCGCGATCGGCACCAAGTGGAACGGCCTCTACATCCTGGCCGCGTTCTGCGTGATGGCGCTGCTGTGGGACGTGGGCGCCCGCAAGGCGGCCGGTGCCCTGCACCCGTACCGGGCGGTCCTCCAGCACGACACGGGCATCACGTTCCTGGCGACCGTCCCGGTGGCTATCGCGGTCTACCTGACGTCCTGGATCGGCTGGATCATGTCGCCGACCGACGGGACCGGCGGCTACTTCCGCAACTGGGCGGCCACCGACGGCAGGGGCGGCCACTGGACGTTCCTGCCGGACTGGCTGCGCAGCCTGTGGCACTACGAGCACGAGGTCTACCTGTTCCACGTCGGCCTGTCGTCGCCGCACACGTACATGTCGAACCCGTGGTCCTGGCTCGTGCTGGGCCGCCCGGTGTCGTACTTCTACGAGTCGCCCTCCCCCGGTGTGGACGGCTGCCCGTCGGACGCCGGCGAGAAGTGCGCGCGCGAGGTGCTCGCGATCGGCACGCCGCTGCTGTGGTGGGCGGCCTGCTTCGCGATCGTCTACGTCCTGTGGCGGTGGGCCTTCCGCCGCGACTGGCGGGCCGGGGCCATCGCGTGCGGCATCGCGGCCGGCTACCTGCCCTGGTTCATGTACCAGGAGCGCACGATCTTCCTGTTCTACGCGGTCGTCTTCGTGCCGTTCCTGTGTCTCGCGGTGGCGATGATGATCGGCGCGATCATCGGCCCGCCCGGCTCCAGCGACACCCGCCGCCTGGTCGGCGCGTCGGGCGCGGGCGTCCTGGTCCTGCTGATCGCCTGGAACTTCATCTACTTCTGGCCCCTGTACACGGGCACGGCGATCCCCATCGACTCCTGGCGTTCACGGATGTGGCTGGACACCTGGGTCTGAGCCACATCCCTGATCTCCGTTCGGACAACAATCGGTCAACGTCTGCACAGGAGCCCCACAACGACCTAGGGTGCGATTCACAACCAGCTTTTGAACGCGTTCACAAAATGCGCCAAAGGCCCATGGGGAGGGATTTCGCACCATGCGCAAGGGGGTCAAGGGCACCTTGATCGGCGGTGTCTGCGCGGTCATGCTGGGCGGGGCCGGCTACGGCGCCTACGACGTGCTGTCGGCACTGCACGGCGACACCGCGCCGTCCGTGCGGACCGGGCCGCCCACGAAGGACGAGATCAAGGACACCACGGACAAGTTCTTCGCGGCCTGGGAGAAGGGCGATTCGGTGAGCGCGGCGTCGTACACCAACGACGCCGCCGACGCCGAACCGGTCCTCACGTCCTTCACCGACACCGCGCACATCAAGGACGTCCGGATCACGCCCGGCAGGGCGAGCGGCGCCACCGTGCCGTACGCCGTGAAGGCGACGGTGTCGTACGGCGGGAAGTCCAGGACGCTCGCCTACAGGAGCCGTCTGAAGATCGTGCGCGGCGAGACCACGCACCGCGCGCTCGTCGACTGGGAGCCGTCCGTCGTCCACCCGGAACTCAGGCGGGGCGACACCCTGTCCACCGGCGAGGCGGCGAGCCCGCCGATCGAGGCGGTCGACCGCGACGGCAAGGTGCTCACGAAGGACGAGTACCCGTCCCTGGGCCCGATCCTGGACGAGCTGCGCAGCCGCTACGGCGACAAGGCGGGCGGCACCCCGGGCGTGGAGCTGGTCATCCAGCACGCGTCGCAGGAGTCCGCCGACACCACGCTGCTGACCCTCGCCAAGGGGAAGGCGGGCAAGCTGCGCACGACGCTCGACGCGCGCGTGCAGGCCGCCGCCGAGACCGCGGTGACCAAGTACGCCGAGTCGTCCGTGGTGGCCGTCGAGCCGAGCACCGGCGAGGTGCTCGCGGTCGCCAACAACCGGATCGACGGCTTCAACGCGGCCTTCCTCGGCGAGCTGGCCCCCGGCTCCACCATGAAGATCATCAGCGCCGCGACCCTCATCGACACCGGTCTGACCACGGCGAACGGTCCGGCGCCCTGTCCGCCGACCGCGACCTGGCAGAGCCAGACCTTCAGCAACCTCAAGGGTCTCGAACCGGACGAGAAGGCCACCCTGTCGGACAGCTTCGCGCGGTCCTGCAACACGGCGTTCGTCAAGTACGCGGACTCGGTCCAGGTGGACTCGCTCACCAAGGAGGCCGAGGACCGGTTCGGGCTCGGGAAGAACAACTGGAAGGTGGGCATCCCGAGTTTCGACGGCCGGGTGCCGGCCTCCGGCGGCCCGGACACCGCGGCCAACCTGATCGGCCAGGGCCAGGTGCAGATGTCCCCGCTGAACATGGCGTCGGTGGCGGCGACCGCGATGACGGGAACCTTCCGGCAGCCGGTGCTCGTTCCACAGAAGCTGGACGGCCGCGAACTGGCCACCGCGAAGGGCCTGTCGGCCGGCACGGTCGCCCAGCTGCGCGCCATGATGAACCGCACCGCGACCAGCGGCACCGCGGCCGGGGTGATGCGGGGGCTGAGCGGCAGCGTCGGCGCGAAGACGGGTTCGGCGGAGGTCGACGGGCAGTCCAGGTCGAACAGCTGGTTCGCCGGGTACCGCAACGACGTGGCGGCCGCGGCCATGACCCAGGACGGCGGTCACGGCATCGACGCGGCCGGTCCGATTGTCGCGAGTGTGCTACGGATCGGTGGCTGACGTCACGCCCACAGGCCGGGACTCTAGGCTGGTGCAGTCGTTGGGGAGCGTGAGGGCTACGGGGCGGCGGGGACCCTGGGGAAGTGCGCGGAGGAACTGATCAGTGGGCAAGAGAAGGCGCGTCGCCGAGCGGCGGAAGAACAGACCCGCCGTGCTCGGCGGGGTGATCGCCGTCGTCGCCGTCGGCGCGGGCTTCGGCCTCTACACGCTGTACGGCGGCGGCGCGTCCGCCGACGCGGCGTCGACGACCAAGTCAGACAAACCGGTCAAGACCGGCCCGCTGTCCGCCACCGAGGTGCAGACGACCGCCCAGACCTTCCTGATCTCCTGGCAGCGGGGCCTGGTGGCCCAGGCCGCCGCCCTGACGAACGACACCGGCGCCGCCACCACGCTCCTGACCGGCTACACCAAGGACGCCCACATCAAGGACGTCACCCTCACCGAGGGCAAGCGGACCGGCACCGAGGTCCCCTTCTCGGTCAAGGCGACGGTGGCGTACAAGGGCGTCAGCAAGCCGCTGTCGTACGACTCCTCGTTCACCGTCGTGCGGCGCGCCAGTGACGGCAAGCCGCTGGTCGACTGGCACTCCTCCGTCGTCCACCCGGACCTCAAGGACGGCGACACCCTGGTCACCGGCGAGTCCGGGACCCCGCCCGTCACGGCCCTGGACCGCGACGGCGGGGAGATCACCACCGCCGAGTACCCGTCGCTGGGCACGGTCCTGGACGGGCTGCGGGAGAAGTTCGGCAAGAAGGCCGGCGGCAAGGCGGGCGTCGAGCTGCGCGTGGTGCGCGGCAAGGCGTCCGAGAAGGCGGAGCTGTCCGACAAGACCCTGGTCACGCTGAGCAAGGGCACCCCGGGCACGGTGAAGACGACGCTCAGCCCGACCCTTCAGACAGCCGCCGAGAAGCAGGTCACCACGCAGAAGAACGCCTCCGTCGTCGTCATGCGCCCGTCGACCGGCGAGGTCCTCGCCGTCGCCAACTCCAGCCACGGCTTCAACGTCGCCTTCCAGGGCTCGCTGGCCCCCGGCTCCACGATGAAGATCATCACGTCGACGATGCTGTTCGAGAAGGGGCTCGTCACCCCGGACACGTCGCATCCGTGCCCCAAGACGTACAAGCTCGCCGGCTGGACGTTCCACAACGACGACAACTCCGAGATCAAGCAGGGCACGTTCAAGCTGAGCTTCGGAGCCTCCTGCAACAACGCCTTCATCAACTTCGCGCCGAAGCTCTCCGACAGCGACCTGACGACCGAGGCCCAGCAGGTCTACGGCCTCGGCATGAACAACTGGGCCATCGGCGTCCCGACCTTCGACGGCTCGATCCCGGTGCAGAGCGGCGCGCAGATGGGCGCCTCGCTGATCGGGCAGGGCGGCGTGCGCATGAACCCGCTGAACATGGCGTCGGTGTCGGCGACCGTGGCGACCGGCTCCTTCCACCAGCCGTACCTGGTCTCCCCCTCGGTGGACAACCGCGCGATCGCGAAGGCCTCGCGGACGATGTCGTCGAAGACCCAGTCCGAGCTGAAGGACGTCATGTCCTACACGGCCGCGTACGGTACGGCGGCCAAGGCGATGTCGGGCCTGAGTTCGAGCTGCGGTGCCAAGACGGGCTCGGCCGAGGTCGACGGCCAGAAGAAGCCGAACGGCTGGTTCACGGCCTACTGCGGCGACCTCGCCTCCGCGGGGGTGGTCCAGGCGGGCGGCCACGGCGGCGACACGGCCGGACCGATCGTGGCGGCGCTGCTGAAGCTGGGCGCCTCCCTGTGACGGGGCGGCGTCAGCCGGCGACCGGCGTGGCCATGTAGGTGCGCCGGAGGAAGCGCAGCAGCGCCTTCGACTCGAACTGCACCACCGACGTGCCGTGGTCGGAGTGGAACTCCACCACGGCCTGCACCCGCCCCAGCGGCCACACGCGTACGTCACCGCTCTCCGCGGGCGCCCTCAGGCCCTGCTCCAGCAGGGAGCGCGAGAACGTCCACTCGTCGGTCCCGGGCAGCCCGACACGCACCGACCGCGGGTCGGCGTCGGGGTCGTAGCGCAGGACGACGGGAACCGCGCCCGGCTCCTCCCGCTCGTCCTCGTCCGTGACGATGTGGGCTCGCGCGTACTGCTCGACTACAGACATCGGACTGCCCTTCACACTCCGTGACCCGTGCGAAAGCTGTGCATCCACTTCTTCTCCAATGTCGCACATTTTCCCGATTGCGCCATGTGCGATACACGACTCTCTCGCTCTTGCAAAAGCTTCGCAACAAGCCTCTAAAATCGAACGGTGCATGTACCTGACGGATTCATAGACGCCCCCACCTCCGCGGTCACCGCAGTGGTCGCGGCCGGCGCCCTCGCCGTGAGCCTTCGCGGCGCGCGGCGCGAACTCGACGAGCGGACCGCTCCACTGGCCGGCCTGGTGGCGGCGTTCATCTTCGCCGTACAGATGCTCAACTTCCCCGTCGCGGCCGGAACAAGCGGCCATCTTCTCGGCGGCGCCCTCGCCGCGATACTCGTCGGCCCCTACACCGGCGTGCTGTGCGTGTCCGTGGTCCTGCTCATGCAGGGCATCCTGTTCGCCGACGGCGGACTGACCGCGCTCGGCGTGAACATCACCGACATGGCGATCGTGACGACCGTCGTCGCGTACGCCGTCTTCCGGGGCCTGCTGAAGGTCCTGCCCCGCTCCCGGCGCTCGGTGACCGCGGCCTCCTTCGTCGCCGCCCTGCTCTCCGTACCGGCCGCCGCCGTCGCCTTCACACTCCTCTACGCCCTCGGCGGCACCACCGACGTCTCCCTCGGCAAGGTGGCCACGGCGATGATCGGCGTGCACGTCCTCATCGGCGTCGGCGAGGCCGCGATCACCGCGCTCACGGTCGGCGCGGTCATCGCCGTACGCCCCGACCTGGTGTACGGGGCGCGCGGGATGCGGCAGGCGCTGAAGTTGCGTGTGAACGGCGTGCTCGTGGACGCGCCCGCCGACCGGACGGCGCCCACGGCGCCCGTGGCGGCGCGCACCTCCCGGCGCGCGCTGTGGATCGCGGGCCTGGCGGCCTCCCTGGTGCTCGCCGGGTTCGTCAGCTTCTACGCCTCGTCCAGCCCCGACGGCCTGGAGAAGGTCGCCCACGACCAGGGCATCGACGCCAAGGCCGAGGAGCACGCCTCCGCGGACTCCCCGCTCGCCGACTACGGCGTCGAGAACGTCTCCGACGCCCGGCTCTCCGGCGGTCTCGCGGGCGTGATCGGCGTCGGCGCGACCGTCGCCGCGGGCAGCGCGGTGTTCTGGGCGGTGCGCAGGCGCCGTACGAGCGCCCCCACGGAGGCGCACTGACATGGGCGCCGGGCACGCCCACCGGCTCTACCGGCACGCGCACTCCCCCGTGCACGCGCTCCCGCCGCACACCAAGCTCGCCGCGGCCTTCGCCTTCGTGGTCGTCGTGGTCTCCACACCGCGCGAGGCGGTGTGGGCGTTCGCGCTGTACGCCGCGTTCCTCGGCTGCGTCGCACGCCTCGCGCGCGTGCCCGCCGGTTTCCTGCTGAAGCGGCTGCTGATCGAGGTGCCGTTCGTCGCCTTCGCGGTGCTGATGCCGTTCGTGGCGGAGGGCACGCGGGTCGACGTGCTGGGCCTGTCCCTCAGCGTGAACGGGCTGTGGGGGGCCTGGAACGTCCTCGCCAAGGGCACCCTGGGCGTCGCCTGCTCCGTCCTGCTGGCGGCCACCACGGAGCTGCGCGAGCTGCTCCTCGGCCTCCAGCGGCTGAAGCTTCCCCCGCTCCTCGTCCAGATCGCCTCGTTCATGATCCGCTACGGCGACGTCATCACCGACGAGATGCGCCGGATGCGGATCGCCCGGGAGTCGCGCGGCTTCCAGGCGCGGGGCGTGCGCCACTGGGGCGTGCTCGCGAAGTCCGCCGGCGCGCTGTTCATCCGCTCCTACGAACGCGGGGAGCGCGTCCATCTGGCCATGGTGAGCCGGGGGTACGCCGGCTCGATGCCGGTCATCGACGAGGTGACCGCGTCCCGGGCGCAGTGGTCGTACGCCCTCGCCCTGCCGTTCGCCGCCCTTGTCGTCCGCGTGTTGGGATGGGCCCTGTGACCGCTGCCTCCGCCTCCGCTCCCGCCTCCCTGGAGGTCTCCGGCCTCGCCTTCGCCTACCCCGACGGGCACCAGGCCCTGTTCGGCGTCGACTTCCGTATCGCGCGCGGGGAACGCGTCGCGCTGCTCGGTCCGAACGGCGCCGGCAAGACCACCCTCGTGCTCCACCTCAACGGCATCCTGGGCGGCGGCACCGGCACGGTGACGGTGGCCGGGCTGCCCGTCGGCAGGCGGCACATGGCCGAGATCCGCCGCCGGGTCGGCATCGTCTTCCAGGACCCCGACGACCAGCTGTTCATGCCGACCGTGCGCGAGGACGTGGCGTTCGGCCCGGCGGCCGCCGGCCTGAAGGGCGCCGAACTCGAGGCACGCGTGCGTGGCGCCCTGGACCGGGTCGGCATGGCCGACTTCGCCGAACGCCCCCCGCACCACCTCTCCTTCGGCCAGCGCCGCCGGGTGGCGGTGGCGACCGTCCTCGCCATGGAGCCGGAGATCCTCGTCCTCGACGAGCCCTCCTCCAACCTCGACCCGGCCTCCCGCCGCGAACTCGCCGACATCCTGCGCTCCCTGGACGTCACGGTCCTCATGGTCACCCACGACCTGCCCTACGCCCTGGAGCTGTGTCCGCGCTCCCTGATCCTCAGCGACGGCACGATCGCCGCCGACGGGCCCACCGGCGAACTCCTCTCCGACGACGCCCTGATGCGCGCCCACCGGCTGGAACTCCCCTTCGGCTTCGACCCGCGCGCGGCGGCGGGGCGCGGCGGCGGGTGACGCGTTCCCGTGACGTCCGTCCCGCGGGGGGCGCGCCGTCCGGGACAATGACCGCGTGACGAACGAGGACCGTACGGCGCCCGGCGGCCCGCCGCTGCTCGACGACCAGCTGTGCTTCGCGCTCTACGCCGCCCAGCGCGCGGTGACCGCCGCGTACCGTCCGGTACTTGAGGAACTCGGCCTCACCTACCCGCAGTACCTCGTGCTGCTCGTGCTGTGGGAGCGCGGCGCCACCACCGTCAAGGAACTCGCGGCGGCGCTGCGCCTCGACTACGGCACGGTGTCCCCCTTGCTCAAGCGGATGGAGAGCACCGGGGTGGTGCGCCGGGAGCGCGCGGCCCATGACGAGCGCTCGGTGCTCGTCACGTGCACGGGGCGCGGCGAGGAACTCAGGGAGCGCGCGGCGCGTGTACCCGGCGCCCTCCTGTCCGCGACCGGGCTCGACGCCGTCGAGGTCGCCCGGTTGCGCGAGGAGTTGTGGCGGCTCGCGCAACGGGCGCACGAGGCGGCCGAGCGCCACCCCTGACCGAGCAGACCCGCCGCGCGCGCCACCTCTGCTTACCCACGGTTACCGCCCCCGGGGTGGGAGACCACTCCTACCGGCCAGTACCTTGTGCACGATGTAATTGGCCAAGCCGCCGCACCAGCCCTGGGGGAGGTCCGCCGTGATCGATGGCGCCACCGTCGACACCCGCCCGACGCAGATCATGTATGTCGCCGAGGCGACCGCGCACGGCGGCCGGAACGGCTACGTGACCAGTCAGGACGGCCAGATCGACCTCAAGGTCGCGATGCCGCCGCAGCTGGGCGGGGACGGCGACGGCACCAACCCCGAGCAGCTGTTCGCGGCCGGCTACAGCTCGTGCTTCCACAACGCGCTGATCCTCGTCGGCAACCGCGCGGGCTACGACCTGACCGGCTCCACGGTCGCCGCGAAGGTCGGCATCGGCCCCAACAGGCAGCGCGGCTACGGCCTGGCGGTCGCCCTCAGCGTGTCGCTGCCGGTGCTGGACGGGGACGTCGCGGCGAAGCTGGTGGACGCCGCGCACGAGGTGTGCCCGTACTCCAACGCCACGCGCGGGAACATCGACGTGACGATCGTGCTCGGCTGAGGCGCAGCTCACGCCCCCTTTCCCGGCCCGCCGAGGAATCGCGGGCCCCGAAGCGGCGTTGCACCCGTCGACGTGGGCGATCAGGAGGGACGTGGCGGGCGTGGACGTGAACGGCACTGTGGCCGAGGGCTTCGAGCCGGTCAGGGACGCGTTCGCGAGGAACTTCGAACTGCTCGGCGACCGGGGCGCGGCGGTCGCCGTCTACCGGGACGGGCACCGGGTCGTCGATCTGTGGGGCGGCGCCCGGGACTTCGACGGCGACGCGGACACCGCGCCCTGGGAGCACGGCACCGCCCAGATCGTGCGCTCGGCGACCAAGGGCGTCGCCGCCGCAGCACTGCTGCTGCTCGCGCAGCGCGGGGAACTGGACCCGGACGCTCCGGTGGGTGAGTACTGGCCGGAGTTCAAGGCCGCGGGCAAGGAACGGACACGGGTACGGCATCTGCTCGCGCACCGCGCGGGAGTGCCGGTGCTGGACCGGCCGCTCACACCCGCGGAGGCCGCCGACCCCGATCTCGGCGCCGCCGCCGTGGCCGCGCAGGCACCGGTGTGGGAGCCGGGCACCGACCACGGCTACCACGCGCAGACGTACAGCTGGCTGACCGGCGAGCTGGTGCGGAGGGTGACCGGGCGGACCGTCGGCGAGTGGATCGCGGACGAGATCGCCGCACCGGTCGGCGCCGGGCTGTGGCTCGGGCTGCCGGAGACGGAGCGGGCGCGCGTGGGCCGCGTCGGGCCGATCGAGGCGCCCGAGGCGGCCGGCGCGCTGCGCACCCGGCCCAAGCGCGCCGTCTCCGAGGCCTACGCCGACCCGGGGTCGCTGACCCGCCGGGCGTTCGGCGCGATCAGTCCGCTCCCCGACGAGAACGACCCCGCCTACCGCGCGGCCGCCCTTCCCGCCTCCAACGGCATCGCCACCGCCGACGGCCTGGCCCGTTTCTACGCCTCCCTCGTCGGCGAGGTCGACGGCGGCAGGCGGCTGTTCGTGCCGGAGACCGTGGAGCTGGCCCGCGCCGAGCGGTCGGCGGGGGCGGACCGCGTCCTGGTCGTCGCCACCCGCTTCGGGCTCGGCTACATGCTGCACGGCAGCGCGTCCCCGCTGCTCTCCCCCGCCTCCTTCGGCCACCCGGGCCGCGGCGGGGCGCTCGGCTTCGCGGACCCCGAGTCGGGCATCGCGTTCGGCTACGTCACCAACGGCTTCCGCAAGAGCGTGACGGCGGACGCCCGGGCCCAGGCGCTGGTACGAGCGGTCCGCACGGCGCTGTCCTGACCGTGCCGCAGTCACGCTCGCGCCGCACGACCCCGCCATCGCGCACGCCCCAGCGCCTCACCACCGCTCGCACGCCTTCACGCCCCGCGCTTGCCGCACGCGCGGGGCGCTCGCATCACCGCACACGCCCGCGCCCACCCCATCGCGCCCGCCCGGCGCCCGCATCGCTGCGCGCGCCCCGCGTCCGCCCCGTCACGCACGCCTCACCGCCGCCCGCCGCGCCCCTCTGCACCACGCCCCGCACGCCCCGCACGCCTCTCGCGCCGCTCACACGTTGATCGGGTGCGAGTGCCGTCCGGACTCCGCGTCGATCTCGCCGTGCGCCTTGGTGAGCAGTTGCATGGCGATCTCGTTCAGGGCGCGGGCGCCGGCGATCTCCTCGCCGACTCTGGGCTGGTTGGAGTCGGACTCGTGACGGCTCGCGTGACCGTGGGCGCGTACCTCCGTGCCGTCGGGCAGGCGTACCAGGGCCACCGCGCGCGTGTGCGTGTCGTCCTCCAGGAACTCCAGCTCGACATGCCATCCCACAGCGGTCTGCATCATGGGGAACCACCTCCGGAATCGCTGCTTCCAGGGTGCTCCTCGGGGCCGGGGAGCCGCTACTCGCCGTCGAAGCTGGCGAAGTACGCGGCGGCCATGTCCTCGTCGGCGTGGCCCTGGGCGGCGGCCCGGGCGAAGCGTTCGGCGGCGGCCTCGGCGACGTCGAGGCGCACTCCGTGGCTCTGGCCCGCGGCGACGATCAGCCGGGCGTCCTTCCCCGCGGTGTCGACCGCGAAGGACGGCGGGGTCAGCGCGCCGTCCAGGATGAGCCCGGCCTTGGCCCGCAGGTAACCCATGTCGAGGGGGCCGCCGGCGATCAGGTCGAAGAAGCGGTGCGGGTCGACGCCGAGCCCCTGCGCCAGCGCCACGACCTCGCCGGTGGCCGCGGTGGCCGCGAGGACCCAGCTGTTGGCGACCAGCTTGAGCCGGGTCGCGGCGGCCGAGGAGCCGTCGTCGCCGGTCCACACCGTGCGGGCGCCCACCGCGTCGAAGACCTGCGTGGCCCGCTCCCGGCCCTCCTGCGGTCCGGCGGCCAGGACGGTGAGCTGTCCGGCCTCGGCGGGCTGGCGGGTGCCGAGGACCGGGGCGTCGTAGAAGACGAGTCCGTGCTCGCGGGCGAAGGCGGCCAGGCCTGGGATCTGGTCGAGGCCGGCGGTGGTCGACTGGATCCAGACCTGGCCGGGGCGCAGCGCGGAGGCGGCCTCACGCAGCGCAGTGAGGGCGGTGGCACCGTCGTAGAGCATGGTCAGGACCGTGTCGGCACCGGCGACGGCCTCGGCCGGGGTGTCGGTGATCCGGGCGCCGTCGGCGGCGAGGGGCTCGGCCTTGGCGCGGGTGCGGTTCCAGGCGCGGACCGGGTGCCCGGCCCTGAGGAGGTTGCGGGCCATCGCGGCGCCCATGATGCCGGTGCCCAGCACCGCCACGGTCGGCTTGTCGGTCATGACGTCAGTCTCCCTGTCCTCGCGGTCCTCGTGGTCCGCACGGTCCCGGTGTCCTCGTGGTCCTCACGGTCCCGGTGTCCTCATGGTCCTCGTGGTCCTCACGGTCCCGGTGTCCTCGCGGTCCTCGTGCGTTCCACGGCAAGCTTGGCGCACGGCGCGGCCGTGGGAGCGGCAACCGGACGCGCGGGGCCCCTGGCGCCGGTCAGCCGTCGTTCTCCGCGGACGGGAGGTAGGCGCCGGGGACGTCGCCGGGCGCGTAGATCTTCTTGTCACCGGGGTACGGCTCGGTCCAGTTGTGGGTCTGGTACCAGGTGTAGCGGTTCATCTGGGCCGGGTTGGCGTGGTCGGGCACCGCGTCGGGGCCGGTCAGCCGCTGGTGCGAGGCCCATGTCCGCCACGTGGCGGCGGTCTTCGCCTCGGCCGCCGGCACCGCGACGGACGTCGGCGCGGCGGCCGCGGCGGTGTCCTGGGCGGCCGGGGTGTCCGAGCCGCAGGACGGCTGCGGGCTCACCCCGAAGGTCAGCGAGGTCCGGTTCGGCAGCGCCGTGAACGGGGTGTCGTCGGCCTTGCGCGTGAACGCCCCGTACATCGGGGTGGCCGCGCTGTCGAGCTGGTTCATCGGGCGGATGCCGAGGATCTGCTCGATCGTGCGGACCATGGTGATCTGCGAGTAGTAGTGGCTGTCGACCGTGCCGCGCCGCGCGTACGGGCTGATGACCTGGACCGGGGCGCGGTGGCCGTCGACGTGGTCGAGGCCGGCCTGGGAGTCGTCCTCGACGACGAAGATCGCCGAGTCCTTCCAGTGCTTGCTGTGGGTGATCTCGTCGACCATGCGGCCGACCGCGAGGTCGTTGTCGGCGACCTCGGCGGCCGCGTTGGCCGGACCGCCGGTGTGGTCGTTGGAGAACCAGAACATGTTCAGGTTCGCCGGGCCGTTCCTCTCGAAGTCCTGCTTCCAGATCTGCTCCTTGTAGATGTCCGGGACGTCGAGGTCGAACAGCGGGAAGCCCTGCACCGAGACGTCGTTGAGGGAGGGGATCGCCGAGCCGGTCCCGATCGGGTAGGCGGTGGCGGCGCCGGTCGCGGCCATGTTCCTGCTGTCGCAGTACAGGTTCTGCCAGGTCGCGCCGGACGGCTTGGTCTCCAGCGACTGGAACTCGCCGAAGTCCTTGACGGACCTGCCGGCCGCCTGGGCGCCCGTCCAGATGAAACCGGACTTCTGGTGGCCGAGGACGTCGTTCTCGGTGTCGTAGCTGCGCGTGTACTCGCCGGCCGACGACTCGGTGTACTCCGGGTTGTCCGACTGCATCAGCCAGTTGTGGCCCTCGGCGGAGTTGGTGCCGATGTCGTAGAAGTTGTCGTAGAGCCCGAACTGTTCGGCCAGGGCGTGCTGGTTGGGTGTCACGTTCTCGCCGAACTGGGTCAGCGAGGAGTCGCCGTCGCCCTGCGGCAGGTCGCCGAGGACCTGGTCGTAGGTGCGGTTCTCCTTGACGAGCAGGAAGACGTGTTTGATCGTCGAGGGGGCGCCGATGCGGGTGGGGACCGGGACGGCCTTCGCTCGGCCGCCGCCCTTCGCCGTCGTGACCGAGCCGGCCGTCCAGCCGTTCTGCCGGAAGACCTTGGCGGTCTGGGCCCTGACGGTGAGGTCGTCCGGCAGCGTGAACCGGGTCAGGCTCGACGTGGTGTCGTGGGTGTTGTGACCGGCGCTGTCGGGGCGGCGGGCGTCCACTCCGCGGGTGTTGGAGACGACCACCCGGTCGCCGACGGCGGCGATCCCGGAGGGGAAGTAGTCGGTGGGGAGCAGGCCGACGTAGCGGGCGGGCTGCCGCGGGTCGGACGCGGTGTAGCGGTAGACGGCGACGGCGTTGGCACGGCCCAGGGTCACCAGCAGACGGCCGTCGTCGGTGAGGGTCACCGCGTCGGGCTCGTAGCCGACCGAGGCCTCGGGCCAGGGCTGGGTGGCGATGGTCTGGACGACCTTGTCCCGGCGGGCGTCGATGACGGACACGCTGTTGTCGGCGGTGTTGGTGACGAACACCGCGCCGTTCCTCGCGTACACGGCGGTCGGGTGCAGGCCCACGTCGACGGTGCCCACGGGCGCCGACGCGTCCGTGGTGTCGATGACGCTGACCGTGCCGGTGGTGCTGGCGCCGGTCCTCGGGTCCGCGACCACGTCGGTGCCGTACGAGTTGATGGTGGTGTCGCCCGCCGTGGCCGGGCGGCCGCCCTCGTTGCCGACGTAGAGCTTGCCGCCGGCCAGGGCGAGTCCGCGCGGGGCGTTGCCGACGGCCCAGCTCCGCTCGACCGCTCCGGTCGCCGCGTCGAGGGCGACGACCTTGTTCTGGCCGTTGACCGCGCAGTACACGGTGGAGCCGTCGGCGGAGAACACGGCCGCGCCCACCAGGGCCTGCCTGCCACCGTCGGCGGCGATCGGTACGGCCGTGGGGTCGGTAAGGGTGCCGTCGGCGTCGACGGTGAACCTGGTGTATCCGTTCGCCTGGCCGAGCCACAGCTGTCTGCCGTCGGGCGAGTAGGTCGGGCCCTCCTGGCCGACGGCGGCGCTGCCGATGCGCAGGTCGTCGGCCGCGTTGGTGCCGATCCTCTGCTTGACCTGGCCGGTGGCGAGGTCCATGACGACGAGGGAGGCGTCGCCGTCGGCGATCGAGGCCGCGAGGCGGGTGCCGTCGGGGCTGACGGCGGACGACATGATCTTGCCGTCGTCGATGACGGTGCGGCTGCCGTAGGGGTTGATGTACTGGTCGCTGGAGACGACCTGGCCGTTCTCGGTGGTCTGGGCGACCTGCTGGGTACCGAACCGGTACGTCGAGGCGATCGCCGTGCCCGTGACACCGAGGGCGACGGCGATGCCCGCCGCCGCCATCAGGGTCCGGCGGCCGACGCGTCTTCCGAAGAGGCCGACCCGCACCTGCTCCTTGCGGTTCACCCGGCGCAGCCGTGTCACCTGCATGGACCTATCCCTTCGAGGTGGTGTCGAGCAGGTCGACGTCGCCGTCGAACTGCCAGAGCGGGTTCGGGGTGTCCCCGGCCGGGGTGCGTACCAGGAAGTAGCCGTTGACTTCCTTCGGACCGTCGCCGTCGGCCACGAACCGCCCGTCCGGGCCGATGTCGAGCTGGTACACGGCCGTCCCCGTGACGGCGACGCCCGGGAGGTGCCAGGACACGACGCAGCGCCAGTCGTTGCCCGGCCCCTCCTGGGCGGCCCGGCCGTCGCTCTTGGTGCAGGCCGCCGTGGTCCGCAGCCGCGCCTCGGTGACGGCGGGGCGGTGCAGCTGCCGGGTCTGCAGGCGGTAGAGGTGGCCGAAGGCCGTGGCCAGGGACCGCTGGACCTTGTCCTGTCCGATCCCCGAACCGGCCGAGGGGGCCGCCACGGCGACCGCGGCGACGGTGAGCGCGGTCAGCCCGGCCGGCGGCAGCAGGCCCGTGCAGAGCGCGCGGCGGCCGGAACCGTCCTGGGCGGGGTTGGTGAAGTCCCGCCGTACGAACAGCGCGTAGGCCAGTGCGGTGGCGAGCACGGCCCACGCCAGGCCGACCGCGACGCCGATGAGCAGCGGGGCGAGCTGGGCGGGAGCGGTGAACAGACCGTTCCAGGAGATGAAGGCGTAGCCGGGCAGCGCGAGGCGCACCGCGACGGGCAGCGGCAGCATCTGGGCGACCTGCATCGCGAGCGCGACGACCGGGGGCAGCAGCAGTCCCGCCGGGGACCGGCCCAGCGCGACCGAGCCGAGCAGGCCGATCGCGGCGAGGGCGAGGGTCGGGGCGAGGGCGGCCGTCCAGGCGAGCAGGACGCGGAGGCCGGCGTCGCCCGGCGACAGCAGGTGCCCGTCGAGACCGACCAGCGGCCGGTCGCCGGCCGCGAGGAGACCGCCGGCCGTGCTGGAACCGGCCAGTCCCGCTACCAGCAGCAGGACGACGGTCAGGCCGGCCAGCGCCTTCGCCGCGAAGATCTGGCGCGGTGAGCGGACCGCCACCAGCAGATGGCGCCAGGTGCCGAGCCGGTCCTCGGACGCGAAGACGTCACCTGCGACCACCGAGGTCAGCAGCGGCAGCGCCCAGGTGCCCGCGAACCCCAGCATCACCAGCGGCCCGGCCCACCCCGTGGCGAGCATCCACCGCCCGAACAGCGTGTCGGAGGGCAGCGTGCTCTGCTGTCCCACTCCGGCGACGAAGAGCCCGGGCACGGTCCAGCAGGCCGACAGGAGCAGCCGGATCCGCCACTGCGAGACCAGCTTCACCAGCTCGAACCGGTACCCCCGCAGCACCGGAACCCGCCCGCCCCGGACACCCCGGCCCTCGTCGGCGTCGGCGACGGCGACGGTCGCGGCCACGGTCGCGGTCGCGGTCGCGGGCACAGTCGCGGTCGCGGGCACAGTCGCAGTCCCGGTCTCGGTCCCGGTCTCGGTCCCGGTCATCGGGCGGTCTCCTGCCGGTCGGGGCGGGTGGTCCCGCTCGTGGGGCGGGCGGCCTGGTGCCGGGGGCCCGTGACCGCCGTCGTCGCCGTCGCCGGGGCTGCCGCTGTCGCTGCCGGGGCGTCCTGCTGGTCCGTGAGGGCGAGGAACGCGGCCTCCAGGGGCGAGACCACCGGGGCGAGTTCACGCACCGCGACGCCCGATCGGACGAGTCCTGCGACCAGTTCGTCGAGGGCGGGGACGAGAGCGCGTACGACGAGCGCCTCGGCGTCCTGCCGTGCCCCGGTGCCGTCCACGATCCGGATGCCCGTGGTGCCGGCCGCCCGCCGACGCGCGGCCGACGGGTCGGAGGTGCGCAGCCGGTAGTCGAGTTCACGGTTCCCGGCGGCCAGCTCGGTCAGCGGACCGGAGAACACGACACGTCCGGTGGCGAGGATGGTGACCTCGGAGCACAGCGCCTCCAGGTCGTCCATACGGTGGCTGGAGAGCACGACGCTCGTCCCGTCCGCGGCGAGCCGGTTGAGCACACGGTGCACATGCCGCTTGCCGGCCGGGTCGAGGCCGTTGGCGGGTTCGTCCAGCACGAGCAGCCGGGGCCTGGTGAGCAGCGCGGCGGCCAGCCCGAGCCGCTGTCGCATGCCGAGGGAGAAGCCGCGGGTCCTGTCGTCGGCGACGTCGGTGAGCCCGACCTGGGCCAGCACGTCGTCGATTCCCGCCGTGCGCGCGTCCAGGCCGCGGAGTGCGGCGAGCGCGGCGAGATTCCGGCGGGCGGTGAGCGAGGGGTAGAGACCGGGCGCGTCCACGAATCCGGCGACGCCGTCGGGTCCGGCGAGCGCCCGCTCGACCGGCGTGCCCAGGATCTCCAGCCGGCCGCCGTCGGCGACGGCCAGCCCCAGCAACAGGCCGAGCAGGGTCGTCTTCCCGGCGCCGTTGGGTCCGACCAGGCCGTGGATCTGACCTCGTGTCACGTCCAGGTCGACGCCGTCGAGTGCGACGACCTCGCCGAAACACTTGGTGATCCCTCGGGCCCGGACTGCGCGGGGTGTGTCCATGAGTCCCATGAGTCCCTTCTTCCGCAATCCGCAGGGACCTTATGGACGACACACAACCCAGTCACAGACGATTGCCTGAACGCCCGCCGAACGGTTCGTCAAGGCAACGGCAAGTCCACTCGGGGACAGACGACTTCACGCCAGAACCGGCCAGCACACCGATCGCCGGAACCGGGCAGCACCCACCCGGTCGAGCGCGGGCCGCACACAACCGTCACGCGGGCGTGCGGCGCCCGGTAGGGGCGTGCAACCCTCAATAGGGGCGCGCGGCACTCGATAAGGGCACTCGGTAGAGGCGTGCGGCGATCCGCAACAGCGCGTGGCGCTCGACGCAGGCGCACGGCGATCCGCGCGCGCCCACGACACACCACGCACGCCACACGTGCCGCACACTCCCCCGCACACGCCGCGCGGTTACGCGCCTCACGCGCCGTGGTGCACGCCGCGCACTCCACCGTGCATTCCGCCGCGCGAACGCTCCTCCCCGCCGGCCTTCGCCCCTCGACGCGCGCCTCCGGCACCACCGCGCCCCCGGCGCTACCCGGCGCTACCCGGCGTGCAGCATCAACCCGATCCCGACGACCACGAGGCCCGCCGCGGCGATCCTGGGTGCCCCGAACCGCTCCTTGAAGAACACCGCGCCGATCGCGGCGCCCACGATGATCGACGACTCGCGCAGGGCGGCGATCGGCGCGAGTTCGGCACGTGTCTGTGCCCACAGGACCAGGCCGTAGGCGAAGACGGAGAGCAGGGCGCCGAACAGCCCGAGGGCGGCGAAGGGGCGTGCCGCGGTGAGCAGTTCGGCGCGCCTGCGGTGGACGGCGTACGCCGGGATCACGAGCCCCTGGAGCGCCATCAGCCAGGCGATGTAGCCCACGGAGGATCCCGAGGCCCGTACCCCGAGACCGTCGATGACGGTGTACGCGGCGATGGTCAGCCCGGTGGCCAGCGCGGCCCCGACCGCCGCCCAGTCGGGCCGCCGCCCGCGCAGCCCCCAGAGCGCGACCCCGGTGAGCCCGGCACAGGACACGGCGATCCCGGCGGCCGCCGAGGCGCCCGGCACCTCGTGCGCGAACAGCGCGGCGAAGAGCGTGACCAGGAGCGGCGCGGTACCGCGTGCGATCGGGTACGCCTGCCCGAAGTCACCGAGCCGGAAGGAGAGCATCAGCAGCGCGAAGTAGGCGACGTGGACGACCGCGGACGTGATCAGGTACGGCCACGCCCCGGCCGCCGGGACCGCCGCGAACGGCATCAGCAGCAGGCCGATCAGCACGCCCCCGGCGGCGATCAGCGACGAGCCGACGAGTTTGTCGCTGATCCGGTGGGCGATCGCGTTCCAGCCGGCGTGGGTGACCGCGGCCACCAGCACGGCGGCCGTGACCAGCGGAGTCACGCGGAGGGCTCGCGCACGTCCACGACCGTCGCGCCGGCGTGCTCCACCAGCGCGGCGGGGGTGATCGGGAAGACGGCGTGCGGATCGCCGGCGGCGGCCCACACCACGTCGTGCCGCAGCAGCGCCCGGTCGGCGAGCACCCGGGTCCGCGTACGGTGCCCGAACGGCGGCACGCCCCCGATGGCGTACCCCGTCGTCTCGCGTACGACGTCCGCCTTGGCCCTCGTCACCTTCTCGGCGCCGAGTTCCTTGCGGACCAGTTCCACGTCGACCCGGGAGGCGCCGTCCATCAGCACCAGGACCGGTACCCCGTCGGCCGCGAAGATCAGCGACTTGCAGATCTCGCTCAGCTCGCACCCGACCGCGGCGGCGGCCTCGGCGGCGGTACGGGTCGCGTCCGGGAACCGGCGGACCTCGGAGATCAGTCCCCCGAGCCCCAGTTCCTCCAGTGCGGCCGCGAAACGGGGATGGGCTCCGGAGCCCCCGGCATCGGCGTCGGTGGCGGCTGTCGTCGTCATACGGAGCACGCTAGCCAAGGGGGCGCGGCGCCTGCGAGCGGATAACGCGAGCACGCCCGGGTGGCGGAACACCGCACGGCCGCACGACCCGACGGAGGCACGCCGCACGGCCCGGCAGAGGAACAGCTCACGCCCCTGACACGCAGAAGCCGGTGAGGGCGCCCGTCCCCACGGACCCTCACCGGCGGTCTGTCGTGCGCCGTGCGTCAGGCGCGGACCAGCTCCCGGTCCTCGTCGCCCTTGCCGGCGTCGTCACCGGCGTCGGACAGCGTGCGCAGTCCCTCGCCCTCGACGTCGACGTTGGGCAGGGCCCGGTCCAGCCACTTCGGCAGCCACCAGGCGCGCTTGCCGAGGAGGGCGAGCACCGCCGGGACGATCGCCATGCGGACGACGAACGCGTCGAAGAAGACGGCGATCGCGAGGCCGAAGCCGATCATCTTGATCATGGATTCGCTGGAGGTGATGAAGCCTCCGAAGACGGACATCATGATGACCGCGGCGGCGGCCACGACCCGCGCGCTGTGCCGGAAGCCGGTCACCACGGCCTGGCCGGGCGTCTCGCCGTGGACGTAGGCCTCCCGCATCCGGGTCACGAGGAACACCTCGTAGTCCATGGCGAGACCGAAGACCACGCCCACCATGAAGATCGGCATCATCGACATGATCGGGCCGGTCTGCTCGACGCCGAGCAGGCTGCCGAGCCAGCCCCACTGGAAGACCGCGACGACGGCGCCGAGCGCGGCGAGCACGCTGAGCAGGAACCCGAGGGCGGCCTTGAGCGGCACGAGGACGGAGCGGAAGACGGCGATCAGGAGGAGGAAGGCGAGGCCGACCACCAGCGCCAGGTAGGGGACCAGCGCGTCGTTGAGCTTCTGCGAGAAGTCGACGTTCATCGCGGTGGTGCCGGTGACCAGCACCTTCGCGCCGGTGTCGGCCTTGACGTCGGCGCCGTTGTCGCGGATGACGTGGACGAGGTCCTCGGTCTGGACGGAGGAGGGCTTGGACGACGGGATCACGGTGATCGTCGCGGTGTCGCCGGCCTCGTTGAACACCGCGGGGGTGACGGTGGCGACGTCCTTGAGGCCCTTGATGTCGTCGGTGACGGTGGTGGCCGCCGCCTTGGGGTCGTCGCTGTCCTTGGCGTCGACGACGATCATCAGGGGGCCGTTGAAGCCGGGGCCGAAGCCCTCCGAGAGGAGGTCGTAGGCGCGGCGCTGGGTGGTGGACGTGGGCTGGGAGCCGTCGTCGGGCAGGCCGAGCTCCAGCCGGGAGGCGGGGAGCGCGACCGCGCCGAGTCCGACCACGCCGAGCAGCAGTACGGCGGCCGGGCGGCGGACGACGAAGCTCGCCCAGCGTTCGCCGAGACCGGGCTTCCCCTGCCGCGACCGCGCGGCAGCATCGCCGTCGCCCTTGTCGTCGCCGTCGTCGCTGCCGTCGTGACCGCGCCGCACGGCGGTGTCGCCGCCGCGGCGCTTCTCGCCGGCCGCCCTGACCCGCTTGCCGGCGTAGCCGAGCAGGGCCGGGATCATGGTCAGCGCGATGAGGACGGAGACCACGACCGTGCCGGCCGCGGCGAGGCCCATCTTGGTGAGCATGGGGACGCCGACGACCGAGAGGCCGGCCAGCGCGATCACGACCGTGAGACCGGCGAAGACGACCGCCGAACCGGCGGTGCCTGCGGCGCGGCCGACCGCCTCCTCCCGGTCCCGTCCCTCGGCCAGTTCGCCGCGGTACCGGGAGACGATGAACAGCGCGTAGTCGATACCGACCGCGAGGCCGATCATCAGGGCCAGCGTGGAGGTGGTGTCGCCGAGGTCGAGCGCCTTGGCGAGGACGGTGATGGTGCAGACGCCGATACCGACGCCGATGATCGCCGTCAGCAGCGGCAGTCCGGCCGCGACCAGCGAACCGAGGGTGACGACGAGGACGACGGCGGCGATGGCGAGGCCGACGGCTTCGCCGGCCGCACCGGGTTCGGCCCCGGACTGCAACGCGTCGCCGCCGATCTCGACGGTCAGCCCGGCCTTCTGGGCCTGGTGTCCGGCCGCCTCCAGCGCGTCGCGGGAGGAGTCCTTCAGTTCCATGCCGGAGACGTCGTAGCGCACCGACGCGTAGGCGATCGTGCCGTTCTTGCTGACGGCGTTCGACTGGAAGGGGTCGGCGACGGAGGTGACCTCGGAGCCGTCGGCCAGCTGCTTGACCGTCTTCTCGACGGTCGCCTTGTTCAGGGCGTCGGTGATCTTCTCGCCGGCCGGGGCCTTGAAGACGACCCGCGCGGTCGCACCGTCGGCGCTGGAGCCGGGGAAGCGCTGTTCCAGCAGGTCGAAGGCCTTCTGGGCCTCCGTGCCGGGGATCGAGAAGGACGTGGAGCCCGCGGCGGGGGCGCTGGCCGCGCCGACGCCCGCCAGCGTCAGCAGCGCCACCCATATGAGGGCGACGAAGTGCCGTCGCCGAAAGGCGAGCCGGCCCAGCTTGTAGAGAAACGTGGCCACGAGGGCGTACTCCTGGTCAGGTCGTGGGGTGTTCAGGGCAGGGGTGATCAACCCGGTGGGTGGCAGGGGTGATCGGCCCGACGACATGAGCGGAGGCGTCAGGTGGGCTGTTTGCGGGGAGGGGTCGGGGTCAGCTGGTGGCCACGCCGAGGGCGGGGAGCACCACGGCGTCGATGTACGACAGCAGGAAGTCCTGCGTCGGGGGCTGCTCGTCCAGGAGCGTGCGGGCGACGAACGCGCCGAGCATCATGTGCATCATGAAGTCGATCGCGGGGTTGTCCGCGCGGACCTCACCCCGGTCGATCGCCCGCTGGACCATCCTGTGGAAGCCCGCCATCTCGGGCTCGACGAGATGTTCCTTGAACGCTTTGAGCAGCTCCGGGTTGGCGTGGATCGTCATGGCCAGCGCACGCATCAGCGCGGAGTTCTGCTCCATCTCGCAGTCGTCCGAGCGCAGGGTGCTGGCCCGCAGGTCGCCCTGGAGCGACCCGGTGTCGATCTCGCCGAGCTTGCCGCCCGGCTTGGCGTAGCGCACCGCCTTGGCGACCAGTTCGGCCTTGCCGCCCCACTGGCGGTAGAGGGTGGCCTTGCTGGACTTGGTGCGGGCGGCGACGGCGTCCATGGTGAGGGCGTCGTAGCCGACCTCGCGGAGCAGTTCGAGCACGGCCTCGTACAGCTCGGCCTCACGCTCGGGCGTGATCCGACTGCGACGCGCCGTTGCGACCTCAGTCATACCTCTCACCCTTCACCGCTCCGTCGGCACCTTGGTGCGTACTCCATGAACATACCCTGAGAGCAAGAGAAACGAAACCGTTTCGTACGTGTGCTGTCTCACGCACGCCTCCCCGCGCACACCTCTCCGCGCACACCTCTCCGCGCACACCTCTCCGCGCACGCATTTCAGTACGCGCCGTCCTGCGCGCACCCCTGCGCGCGCTCTCTTGTTCGCGCTGCTCTGCGCGCGCCGCCTCCCGCGCGCTGTTCCACGCGCCGTGCGCGGCCTCATGCGCGCCCTCGCGCCTCTTCGCACGCCCCTGATCCCGCCCGTGCCGGGAAATCAGGGGTTCCCACGAGTTGCTGGGCCCCATGGCGCGGAAAAACATGGGGAGGTGAGCTATCTGCGCCTGCCGCATCTCAACGGCGACCTGTTGTGCTTCGTGGCCGAGGACGACCTCTGGCTGACCTCCCTCGACGCCCCGGGCCGCGCCTGGCGGCTCACCGTCGACCGCGCCAAGGTCGGCCATCCCCGTTTCTCGCCGGACGGCCGCCGGATCGCCTGCACGAGCTGGCGCAGCCTGATGCCCGAGATCCACCTGGTCGACGTCGACGGCGGACCCGGTGAGCAGCTGACGTACTGGGGCAGCGCGGACACCCAGGTCTGCGGCTGGACCCCGGAGGGCGACATCCTGGCGGTCGCCTCGCACGGGCAGCCGTTCTCCTACTTCACGTGGGCCTACAAGGTCTCCCCCGACGGCGACCCGGGCCGCAAGCTGCCCTGGGGGCCGGTCTCCGACATCCAGGTCGCCGACATCGCCGGCGAACGCAGGACGCTGCTGCTCACGGGCACCCCGCCGCACGAACCGGCCGGCTGGAAGCGCTACCGGGGCGGCGCCATGGGCCGGCTGTGGCTGCACGGACAGCGGCTGCTCGCCGGCATCGACGGCCATCTGCACTCCCCCATGTTCGTCGGCGGCCGGATCGCCTTCCTCTCCGACCACGAGGGCGTCGGCAATCTCTACTCCTGTGCCCACGACGGCTCCGACCTGCGCCGGCACACCGACCACGACGCCTTCTACGCCCGGCACGCCGCCAGTGACGGCACGCGCGTGGTGTACCAGTGCGCGGGCGACCTGTGGCTCGTGGACGACCTCGGCCCGGACGCGATGCCGCGGCGGCTGGACGTACGGCTGTCCGGGCCGCGCGCCGGGCGCCGCCCCTACCAGGTCCCGGCCGCCCAGCACGTCGACGGTGTCTCCGTCGACGAGACGGGACGGGCCAGCGCGATCGTCGTACGCGGCAGCCTGCACTGGCTCACCCACCGCGACGGCCCGGCCCGCACCATCGCCGACACACCCGGCGAACGGGTCCGGCTCCCGGAGATGCTCGGCTCGACCGGGCAGATCGCGTACGTCACGGACGCCGGCGGCGAGGACGCGGTGGAAATCGCCCACCTGCCCCGGGCGAGCGGCGACCGCCCGCCGCGCCGGCTGGCCTCCGGGGAACTGGGCCGGGTGCTGGAACTGGTCTGCGACCCGCAGGGCGAGCGGCTCGCGGTGGCGGCCCACGACGGACGCCTGCTGCTCATCGACGTGTCGGACGACTCCGGGGCCGCAGGTGTGGGAGGCGTCGAGGACGCGGCGGGGACTGCTGCCGACGACGTGAAGGCCACGACCGGCGCCGCAGATGGTGAAGGCCCGGAGGCAACTACCGGCGCCGCGGGTGGTGAAGGCTCGGAGGGAACGGCCGGCGCCGCAGGTGGTGAAGGCTCGGAGGGAACGGTCGGCGCCGCGGGTGGTGGGGACTCCGACGGCCCGGTCACGGAACTGATCCGTTCGATCAACGGGCCGGTCCGCGATCTGGCCTTCTCACCGGACGGCTCCTGGCTGACCTGGTCGCATCCGGGGATCGGGCGTTCGCTGCGGCAGATCAAGATGGCCCGGATCAGCGACCGGTTCGTCATCGACGTCACCAACGGCCGCTTCGAGGACGAGAACCCGGTCTTCACCCGCGACGGCCGCTATCTCGCCTTCCTGTCCTGGCGCGGTTTCGACCCGGTGTACGACGTGCACACCGGCGACCTGTCCTTCCCGCTGGGCTGCCGTCCGTACCTGGTGCCGCTCTCCTCGGCCACCCCCTCCCCCTTCGCCCTCAACCCGGACGGACGGCCGGCCGCCGGCGGACTGGACCCCGTCGAGGACGAGGAGCCTGGCGACGGCAGCGCGGTGACGGTCGAGGTGGAGGGCCTGGAGAGCCGGGTCACCCCGTTCCCGGTGGCCGCCTCCAAGTATTCGGCGATGTGCCCGGTCGCGGGCGGCGGCCTGGTCTGGCTGCGCTGGCCGATCTCGGGCGCGCTCGGCGAGACCTTCGCCAACCCCGCCGACACCAGTGGCCGCCCGACCCTCGAGTACTTCCACATCACCAAGGCGAAGAAGGCGGAACTCGTCGACCACCTGGACTGGTTCACGGTCAGCGGCGACGGCAGCCGGCTGGTCGTGGTCGACGAGGGCGACCTGCGGGCCGTCCCCTCGACCGAGTCCGGCGACGGGGACACCACCGTCTGGATCGACCTGCGGCGCATCCTGCACCGGGTCGACCCGCCCGCCGAGTGGCGCCAGGCGTACGCCGAGGCCGGCCGCCTCATCCGCGACTACTTCTGGGACCCCGGGATGTGCGGGATCGACTGGGACGGCGTGCTCGCCCAGTACCGCCCGCTGGTGGAGCGGGTCGCCTCCCCGGACGAGTTCGCCGACCTGCTGCGCGAGGTCCTCGGCGAACTCGGCACCTCCCACGCCTACGTCACCCCGGCCCGCCGCAACGAGGGCCCGCCCCACTACCAGCGCCTCCAGGGCCTGCTCGGCGCCAACTTCGTACACCGGAACGGCGGCTGGACGGTCAAGCGGATCCTGCCCGGCGACTCCTCCGACTCCAGGGCGCGCTCCCCGCTCGCGGGCACGGGCATCCGGGAGGGCGCCGTCCTCACCCACGTGGACGGCAGGCCGGTGGATCCGGTGACCGGCCCGTATCCACTGCTCGCGGGGGCGGGCGGTACGACGGTGGAGCTGACGTTCACGCCCGGCGAGGGCGAGTCGGGGCCGCCGCGCCGGGTGGCCGTGCTGACCCTGATCGACGAGCGGCCGCTGCGCTACCAGGACTGGGTGGCCAAGCGCCGCGAGGTGGTGCGGGAGCTGAGCGGCGGCAAGTGCGGCTACCTGCACATCCCCGACATGGGCGGCTCGGGCTGGGCCCAGTTCAACCGCGATCTGCGCATGGAGGTCTCCCGCCCGGCGCTCATCGTGGACGTGCGCGGCAACGCGGGCGGGCACATCAGCGAACTCGTCGTCGAGAAACTCACCCGGACCATCCTCGGCTGGGACCTGACGAGGAACGCCCAGCCCGTGTCGTACGCCTCCAACGCCCCGCGCGGCCCGGTCGTCGCGCTCGCCGACGAGGCCACCTCCTCGGACGGCGACATGATCACGGCCGCCATCAAGCTGCTCCGGCTCGGCCCGGTGGTCGGGCAGCGCACCTGGGGCGGGGTGGTCGGCATGACGGGACGGCACCGGCTCGGCGACGGCACGGTGATCACGGTGCCGATGAACGCGGCCTGGTTCGAGGACTACGGCTGGTCCGTCGAGAACCACGGTGTCGCCCCCGACCTGGAGGTCCTGCGCACCCCGCTGGACTGGGCGGAGGGCCGCCACGTCGAGATGGACGACGCCATCCAGCTGGCCCTGGACCTGCTCACCGACCACCCCGCCGCCCTCCCCCCTGACTACAGCGAGGCCCCCGACAGATCCCGCCCCAAGCTCCCCCCGCGCCCCACCACCCCCTGAACGAGGGCGCCCCACAGGGGGTGCCCCGCAGGGGGTGCCCCGCAGGGGGAGTCCCGCAGGGGGAGTCCCGCAGGGGGAGTCCCGCAGGGGGCGCGAGGAACTGCGCGAGCCCCCAAAAAAGCAGCACGGGGCGCCCTTCACGAAGAAGGGCGCCCCACACCATGCCGGCCGAAGCCGAGCGCAGCGGCTACGCGTCGTAGTCCCGGTCCAGCCGGTCCTGCATCTCCTGCTCCGCGTCGTCCATGCCCTGCCGCGCGCGGTCACGCGTCTGCTGACCGTGCTCCTGCGCCTGCTGGCCACGCTGCTGGGCCTGCTGCTGGGTCTGCCGGCCGCGCTCCTGGGCCTGCTGGCCGCGCTGCTGCGCCTGCTGCTGGCCCTCGTGCATCTTCTGCTTGGCCTGTCCCTGCATCTTGCCGGCCTTGTCCTTCATACCCATGTGGGTTCACTCCCGTAGAGGGTGAGGGGATCGGCCCTCGGTGGGGCCTCGACCAGGCTCACACGGGGTGTGACGGCGCGCATGTCGATCAGTCACGGTGCGTAGCGCGCGCCTCCTCGTCGGCCGCCCCGCCCGCGCCCACGAGCCCCGTGCGCATGCCCTGCAAGCGGGGCGCGAACCGCTTCACCTCGCGCTGCCCGACCGTGCCGATGAGCGCCGGCAGATACCCGCGCACGCCCTGCATCCCGCGCAGCCACCACTGTCCGTACACGTGCGCGGAGCGCCGCTCGATCCCGGCCACGATCCGGTCCACGGCCGGGCCCAGCGGATACGTCTTGTTCGCCGGCCACGGCAGCCGCTGCCGCAACTCCCGCATCACGTCGTCCTGGTCGGCGCCGCGCACCATGTCGGTGTCCGTCCAGGACAGGTACGCGACCCCGACGCGCACGCCCTGGTGGCCGACCTCGGCGCGCAGGCAGTGCGCGTACGCCTCCACGCCCGCCTTGGACGCGCAGTACGCCGTCATCATCGGCGCCGGTGTGATCGCGGCCAGCGAGGCGACCTGCAGCAGGTAGCCGCGGCTCTCCGTGAGCACCGGCAGGAACGCGCGCGCCGTCACCGCCGAGCCGACCAGGTTGACCTCGATCACCCGCCGCCAGGCGACCGGGTCGGAGTCGGCGAACGGACCGCCGTTGGCCACCCCGGCGTTGGCCACCACGATGTCGGCCTTCCCGAACCGCTCCTTGACCTCCCGCGCCACCCGGCTCATCGCCTCGTGATCGGTGACGTCGGCGTGCCAGTACGCGCTGTCGGTGTGCAGCCGCCCCGAGACCTCCTTGAGCGCCTCCTCCTCCAGCCCGACCAGCGCGATCCTCGCCCCGCGCGCGGAGAGCTTGCGGGCGAGCAACTCGCCGACGCCGCGCGCCGCTCCGGTGACGACCGCGACCTGTCCTTCCAGACCGACCCTGCTCATGAGCCCTCCTTGATCCGCTCGGGCGCCTCGGCGCCGGTGTCGTCGCCGCTGCCGGTGCCGCCGGTGCCGCCGGGGATGTCCGTCACATACGCGGTGACGAGTTCCCGGATCCTCGTGTTGACCAGCTCCGGTGCCTCGACGGGCGTCATGTGGCCCATGCCCGGCAGTTCGGTGAGTCCGAGCGAGTGCGGCAGCGCGGCGGCCAGCGCACGGGCGTGCACAGGGGGCGTGAGCCGGTCGTCCGTGCCGGCGACGACCGCCGTGGGCACGTTCAACTCCCGCACGCCGTCGTCGAGGTCGAGTTCCGCGAGGACGCGTGCCCAGGCGTGGCGCACGGCGCGCGGGCAGGCGTGCACGATCCGTGCGCACGCCTCCACCATCTGGGGTGCCGAACCGGCGCCCATCGTGGCGTACTTGAGGATGCGCCGCGCGAGGGGCGTGACCGGTCCGAGCGGGGCGCGCGATGCGAGGACCTGGGTAGTGAGCCAGGTGCGCGCGACCCCGGCGCGCACTGGTATGACGCGCGCCTCCGCGACCAGGCGCGAACTGCCGGTGCTGCACAGCAGGACCGCGGCGGCGTGTTCGCGGAAGCGCGGGCGCGCGGAGGCCGCCATGACGGTCATGCCGCCCATGGAGTGGCCGACGATCACGGCACGCTCCCCGCGCGCGAGCGTCTGCGTGAGCACCGCTTCGAGATCGTCCGCCAGCGCGCGGGTGGTGCACGCGGGGCTCGCGGGACTGCGTCCGTGCCCCCTCTGGTCGTAGGCGATGACCCGGTGGTCGACGGCCAGCTCCCGTATCTGCGCCGCCCAGAAGGCGGTCGAGCAGGTCCAGCCGTGGGCGAGGACAACGGTCGGCGCGTTCTCGGGACCGTGCACCTCGACGTGCAGGCGCGCGCCGTCCGCGGAAACGACGGTCAGTTCGTGCGCGGGCGCGGGCGGGGCGTACGGCCCGGAGGTCACGTGGGTGAGCCGGCTCACGCGCCCACCTCCGCGCCGGGCCTGGCGTCGGACTCGGCGCCGGAGCGGGCGCCGTCCACGCCGTCGCTGCCGTCGCCGTCACCGGTCGCCGACGGGCGGATCACCTCGTACTCCGCGAGGTCCACCCGCCGGGTCGCGCGCCGGAACTCCGCGGTCGTGCCCGGCCAGACGGTGGTGTTGCGGCCGTTGGCGTCGAGGTACCAGCTGTTGCAGCCGCCGGTGTTCCAGACGGTGCGCTTCATGCGCTCCTGGACCTTGTGGTTCCAGGCGGCCACGGCGCCGGGGCGTGCGTCGAGGGCCGCGCGCCCCCCGAGGACGTCGAGCTGGCGCAGGTAGTCGGCCAGGTAGTTCAGCTGGGACTCGATCATGAGGATCATGGAGGAGTTCCCGAGGCCGGTGTTGGGCCCGATGATCGCCATCCAGTTGGGGAACCCGGTGGCGGCCGTGCCGCGCAGCGCCGCCATGCCGTCCTTCCATGCCTCGGCGAGGGTGTGCCCGTCGGCGCCGACGACACGTTCGGCGATGGGCATGTCGGTGACGTGGAAGCCGGTGCCGAAGACGATCGCGTCGACCTCGGCGGTGCTGCCGTCGGCGGCGACCACCGTCGACCCGCGCACCTCGCTCAGTCCGCTCGCCACCACGTCCACGTTCTCCCGCACGAGCGCCGGGTAGTAGGCGTTGGACAGCAGGATCCGCTTGCAGCCGATGCGGTAGTCGGGGGTGAGCTTGGCGCGCAGGGCCGGGTCCTTCACGGCCCGGGCCATGTTGCGCTTGGCGAGCTGTTCGACCAGGCCGAGTTCGTCGGGGTGCTTGGTGAACGCCTGGACCTGGAGCTCGCGGATGCCCCAGAGCAGTCCGCGCCGGGCCCGGGTGGTGAAGGGCAGCGCCCGGTGCAGCCGGCGCTCGACGGCGCTGATCGCGCGGTCCGCGCGGGGCATCACCCACGGCGGGGTGCGCTGGAAGAGGGTGAGCCGCGCGACCTCGGGCTGGATGGCGGGCACGATCTGGATCGCGGAGGCGCCGGTGCCGACCATGGCGACGCGCTTGCCTCGCAGGTCGTAGTCGTGGTCCCAGCGGGCCGAGTGGAAGACCTTGCCCGGGAACGAGTCCAGCCCCGGGATCTCGGGGGTCTTCGGGTCGGACAGCGGTCCGGTGGCGGAGACGACGACGTCCGCGGAGAGCGAACCGGCGGCCGTCTCGATGTCCCAGCGCAGCTTCTGCGTGTCCCACGTCATCCGCTTCACCTCGGCGTCGAAGCGGAGGTGGGGCCGGAGCCCGAACATGTCGGCGACGTGCTCCAGGTAGGCGCGGATGTGCTCCTGCCCGGAGAAGGTGCGCGGCCAGTCGGGGTTGGGCGCGAAGGAGAAGGAGTACAGGTGGGACGGTACGTCGCAGGCGCACCCCGGATAGCTGTTGTCCCGCCAGGTGCCGCCGACGCTGCCGGCCCGTTCCAGGACGACGAAGTCGGTGATCCCTTCCTGGCGCAACCGCACGGCCGCGCCCAGTCCGCCGAATCCGGACCCGATCACCGCCACCCGTACATGCTCGTGCTGGGCCATCCCGGAGCCTCCACGCATCTGCCGCGATTACGCCAGTGAACACTGGCACAATGGGACTGTAGAACAGCCCCGTACCGATGGGTAGGGGTCGGGCGGGGGAAAGTTACCGGCGGTACAACATAGGCTGCGCACGTGGCAGAAGACGGCGGACGAAGCAGCTCCACGGACCGTGACCGGCCCCTCGAACAGAGCGGACGGCCCGGCGGACCGCGCGAGTACCGCATGGAGGAACTGGCGGGACTGGCCGGCATCACCGTGCGCACGCTGCGCTTCTACCGCGAGCGCAAGCTGATCCCGCCACCGCGCCGCGAGGGCCGTATCGCCTGGTACGACGACCATCACCTGGCCCGGCTGCGGACGATCTCGGCCCTCCTGGAGCGCGGTCACACGCTCAACGGCATCGCCGAGCTGGCGGAGGCCTTCGACCACGGCCGGGACGTCGCCGAACTGCTCGGCGTGGACACCCCCACCGAGGAGGAGCCGGTCCGGCTCACCCCGGAGGAGCTCGCCACCCGCTTCGAGGGCGAGGTCACCCCGGAGAACCTCGCCGCCGCGATGGAACTCGGCTACCTGGGCACCGACGGCGACGAGATCGTCCACATCAGCCGCCGTCTGCTGGACGCCTCCGAGGCCCTGGTCCGCGAGGGCTTCCCGCTCGCGGAGGTGCTTGCGGCCGGCCGGAGCGTGCGCGAGCACGCCGACGCGCTCGCCGAACTCTTCGCCGCCCTCGTCCTGCGCCACGGCCCCGAGGAGGACCTGGAGCGCCTGCGCCCGCTGGCCCGGAGCGTGGTGGAGGCGGAGGTCTCCCTGGCCCTGGACCGCCGGCTGCGCAAGCAGACCTAGCCGGCGGGAGCGCCCGTGGCCGCGCCGGGCGCGGTCAGAGGTCGTACACGACGGTGACCGGCGCGTGGTCGGACCAGCGCTCCCCGTGCGTGGCCGCGCGCTCCACGAACCCCTTGACCGCCTTGCCGGCGAGCCCGGGCGTGGCCATCTGGTAGTCGATGCGCCAGCCCGAGTCGTTGTCGAAGGCCCGCCCGCGGTACGACCACCAGGAGTACGGCCCCTCGGCGTCCGGGTGCAGGGCGCGCACGACGTCGACGTACCCGCCGTCGGCCGGGTCGAGAACGCTGCCGAGCCACTCGCGCTCCTCGGGGAGGAAGCCGGAGTTCTTGGTGTTGCCGCGCCAGTTCTTCAGGTCGGCCTGGCGGTGGGCGATGTTCCAGTCGCCGCAGACGACGACCTCGCGCCCGTCGGCGGCGGCCCGCTCGCGCAGCTCCTTCAGGTGGGCGAGGAACTCGCCCATGAACCGGACCTTCTCGTCCTGCCGCTCGGTGCCGACCTCGCCGGAGGGGAGGTAGAGCGAGGCGACGGTGACGCCGGGCAGGTCCGCCTCGACGTAGCGCCCGCTCGTGTCGAACTCGTCCGACCCGAAGCCGATCCGCACGCGATCCGGCTCACGCCGGGTGTACAGGGAGACGCCCGCGCGCCCCTTGGCGGCAGCGGGGGCGTGCACGACATGCCACGCGCCAGGCGCGCGCACCTCTTCCGGGAGCTGCTTCGGCTCGGCGCGCACCTCCTGGAGACAGATCACATCCGCGGAAGTCTCCGCGAGCCACTCCACGAAGCCCTTCTTCGCGGCGGCCCGCAGCCCGTTCACATTCACCGAGGTCACAGTCAGCACCAGGGCACACTACCGGCACACTGGACGGAGTCCGGATGCCCACCCGCGTCGCCGCCCGCACGAAAATACGATGGCCCACATGAACATACGCCGTGTCCCCTTCGACCACCCCGACGCCGTGAAGCTGAACGACGAGGTCCAGGCCGAGTACCACGTCCGCTACGGCGACGGCGGCGACGCCACGGTCCTCGACCCGACCGACTTCGAACCGCCGAACGGCGTCTACCTGATCGCCTACGACGAGTCCGACCGGCCCGTGGCCACCGGCGGCTGGCGCAGCCAGGACGAGAACGGCGAGGGCAACGAGGACGGCGACGCGGAGCTCAAGCGCATGTTCGTCATCCCGGAGGCGCGCGGCCGTGGCCTGGCCCGCCGGATGCTCACGGCCCTGGAGGACGACGCCCGCGCGGCCGGCCGCGCCCGGATGGTCCTGGAGACGGGCACCGAGCAGCCGGAGGCCATCGCCCTGTACACCTCCAGCGGCTACGAACCGTGCGCCAAGTTCGGCTACTACCGTCACTACGAGTCGAGCCGCTGCTACGCGAAGGCCCTGTAGAGGGCCCCGGCGCACCGCCCTGCCCGACTGGGCCAGCCGGGTGGGCGGCACGGTCCGGAGGGCAACCACGACGCGGAGTTCGCACCTGGGCAGCCCCTGCCCCGCAGCGCTGGCCCCAACTGCTGCACCAAGCCGCCCAGATGGCCGCCCGGCCTTGCGCGTCGCCGACAAGGCGGTGCGTCAGGCGGCCGCCGCCGCCACGAGGCGATCGAGGCCGGCCGGCAGGACCCGGCACCCCGCTCCTGCCGAACGCCCTTGCAGCGGCCCGGAGAACGACAAAGATCCCGAGCGATCATCATGATCGCCGGGATCTTGTCGTGCAGTGGACCTGAGGGGATTCGAACCCCTGGCCCCCTCGATGCGAACGAGGTGCGCTACCGGACTGCGCCACAGGCCCTTGCAACGAGTGAAACTCTAGCATCCCCGTCGGGGTGCTTGGAAATCCGTTCCCTGACTGGTCAGGAGCGGGGTCCCGGCCTGGGCACCCCGCCCCCTGCGCCCGTCACTCGTTGGCGGCACGAGGACGGTCGCCGTCCTCGTACTGGTCGAAGAGCGGCGTGCGGCCGCGCTCACGTGCCCGGCGTGCGGAGGCCGCGCGGCGCGCGTCGCTCTTGCCGTCCGCCGACTTGTCCTCGGCGGCGGGCGCCGCCTCGTCCTCCTCGGCCTCCGGCGCCGCCGGCTTGGCCTCCTGCTCCGGCGCGACGGAACTGGACCGCGCCGAACTCCACGCGTCGGGCGCTCCCAGGTCCACGTCGGAGGTGGCCCGCGGCGCGACCGGCGCGGTCACGTACGTCGGCAGCGGCACCGGCACCGGGTCCCAGCTGTCCCCGTGCCCGGGCCGGCGCTGCCGCTCGCGCTGCTGGTCGACCCACTCCGCGTGGTCGGTCTGCTCAACGAGGGCGCGGCGGTCGGCGGCGAGTGCGGACAGGCCGGGGTCGGTTTCGGCCACTGGTCCCTCGTCCGGTTCGTCGGCGACGGCACCCGCGTCGAGGGGCGCGCGCCGCCGCGGCTGGCGCTCCCGGAGCCGCTGTGCGGCGACCTCGGCCTGACGCCGGTCCATGTGGAAGGCGAAGCGCCGGCGCTCCTGCGTGCGCAGGTAGGCGATGTACGCGCTGAGCATGACCGCGGGCACCCCCGGCGCCCACAGGAACGCGAGCCCCCCGACGGCGGCGACGATCGCGCCCAGCGTGAACGCGAGGAAGAGCATGACGGTGGTGCGCCGACGGCGCGCGAGCGCCTTCGTGCGCCGGGCTCGCGCCGCGGCCGCCTGATCCGAGGGCGTGCGCCTCGCGGCCGGGACGCGTTTGCGCGCCGACGCGGAGACGGAGGCGGACGCCGAAGCTGATGCCGGGGCGGACGTGCCGCCCGCCTGACGTGCCGGTGCGGACGGGGACTTGGCCGCCGGCGCGACCACCTGGTCGCGCGCCGGTTCCTGGCGCCCGGGCGCCTCCGGTTCCACGTCCGCCCGGGCCTGACGGCGGGTCGGGGGCATGGCGAAGGCCCGGACGTCCACCGAGTCGGTGACGGCGTCCGGATCACCGGCGTCCTGCTCCCCCTCCGAGGTGGAGCGCGCCCGCAGGTCCCTGGCGTACCGACGCTCCATACCCGCCCGTCCGGACAGCAGCCGGATGGCGGTGCTGAAGCGTTCCGTCGGACGGGCCTCGTTCAGCTCGTCCTGCCTACGGAGCCACATCGGCACCAAGTAGGCGGCCCAGGCCCCGACAATGACTGCGTAGATGAGGCCGCTGCTGCTCACGCCTCACACGGTAGAGGGGTTTGCGTGGGGCCATCTGCCAATTGCGTCGGTGTGTCGCACGATCTGGCTGATATTTCGAGCTTTTTTGTGACCGATGCGATCAGCAGGCCGCCGGAGGCGCGAATTCAATGCCCCGAGACGGTCGCCGATCGATCAATTTCGAACACTTATTCAATTTCCTCGGCTAGCCGGGATTACCCGGGGTGTTGTGCGCATTGCGGGACGCGTTCGGTGCGCCCGACGTACCGGGTGTCTTCGCCGAGGCGCCGTGGGAGCGTTCCCGCTGCCAGCGGCCGAGCAGCCCCTCCGGCACCTCCTCCGCGGTCAGCGCGAAGACCATGTGGTCGCGCCAGGCCCCGTCGATGTGCAGATAACGCGGCCGCAGCCCCTCCTCGCGGAATCCGAGTTTCTCCACGACCCGGCGGCTGGGCCGGTTCTCGGGGCGAATGCAGACCTCGATGCGGTGCAGACCGACCGTGCGGAAGCAGTGGTCCACGACGAGCGCGACGGCCGTCGGCATCACCCCGCGGCCGGCCACCGACTGGTCCACCCAGTAACCGACGTGCCCCGAGCACATCGACCCCCAGGTGATTCCGGCGACCGTCAACTGCCCCACCAGCCGCCCCTGGTACTCGATGACGAACGGCAGCATCCGGCCCGCGTTCGCCTCGGACCGCAGGTGCCGGACCATCTGCCGGTAGGTCGGCCGGTGCACGATCGGCCCGCTGGGCGTGGGCGGCGGGATGGTCGCCTCCCAGGGGCGCAGCCAGTCGCGGTTGCGCCGGTTGACCTCGCGCCAGGCCCGCTGGTCGCGCAGCCTTATGGGCCGGAGGACGACATCGCCGTCCACCAGCACCACGGGCCAGGATGGGCTGTTCAGCTCGCACCCCCACTGCTGGGTCCGGGATGGTCTCCGCCGCGGATCTGCTCGACGGCGTGCGCCAGCAGGGGCTCCAGGACGGCAAGCCCGTCCCTCACCCCGCCGGTGGAGCCCGGAAGGTTGACGATCAGTGTCCGGCCCGCCACTCCGGCCAGGCCCCGGGAGAGTGCGGCGGTGGGCACCTTCTCCCGTCCGAACGCGCGGACGGCCTCCGCGATGCCCGGCACCTCGTAGTCGATCACCGCGCGGGTGGCCTCCGGGGTGCGGTCGGTGGGCGAGATCCCGGTGCCCCCGGTGGTGACGACCACGTCGTATCCGGCCTCGACGCCCACGCGCAGTGCCGCCGCCACGGGATCGCCGTCGGGCACGACCCGCGGCCCGTCCACGGCGAACCCGAGACCCGCCAGGCCCGCCGCGATCAACGGACCGCCCCTGTCCTCGTACACACCGGCGGCGGCACGGTTGGAGGCGGTCACGACCAGCGCGCGATACGGCGCGCGCGTCGCACCACCGGCGGACGGCACGCCGTTCACGCCCGGCTCCAGTCGCCCGACTTGCCGCCCGTCTTCTCCTCCACGCGTACGTCCGTGATGACCGCTCCCTTGTCGACCGCCTTGACCATGTCGATCACGGTGAGCGCGGCGACGGAGACCGCGGTGAGCGCCTCCATCTCGACACCCGTGCGGTCGGTCGTCCTCACCGTGGCCACGATCTCCACGGCGTCGTCCGCGACCGACAGATCCAGTTTCACACCGGAGACCGCCAAGGGGTGACACAGCGGGATCAGATCCGGCGTCCGTTTGGCGCCCATGATGCCCGCGATACGCGCGGTGGCCAGGGCGTCGCCCTTGGGGACGCCCTCGCCGCGCAGCAGCTCGACCACGCGGGGCGAGACGAGGACGCGTCCGCTGGCACGGGCGGTGCGCGCGGTCACGTCCTTGCCGGATACGTCGACCATGCGGGCGGCGCCCGCGTCGTCGATGTGCGTCAGTCGGTCTGGCGTACTCATGCTGTGTGGCGCTCCCCGTCCGGGCCCGTCGCGATGCGGAGCTCGGGCCTGCTGTGCGCGACACGGTACCGCCAAGCAGGCGCGCCCCATCGCGCAGGACCGTCCGGCGGGCGGCACGCGCGCGTGGCTCAGCCGAGGAGGACGACCTCGACCTCGGTGCCGGGCTCGACGGACTCCACGTCCTCGGGTACGACGATCAGCGCGTCGGCGTGGGCCAGGGCCGCGACCAGGTGGGAGCCTGCGCCGCCCACGGCGGTCACCTCGCCGTCGGCGTACGCCCCGCGCAGGAACTGCCTGCGCCCCTTGGGCGAGCCGAGCGCCCGCTCCGCCCTGAGCGTCGCGGTGACGCGGGGCCGGTGGACGTCCGTGAGGCCCATCAGGGTGCGGATGGCGGGGCGGACGAACAGTTCGAAGGAGACGTACGACGACACGGGGTTGCCGGGCAGGGCCAGCAGTGGTGTGTGGTCGGGTCCGATGGAGCCGAAGCCCTGGGGCTTGCCGGGCTGCATGGCGAGCTTGCGGAAGTCGATCCCGCTGCCCGCCTCGTCCTCGTCGCCGACGTGCGACAGCGCTTCCTTGACGACGTCGTACGCCCCGACGCTCACCCCTCCGGTGGTGACCAGCAGGTCGGCGCGGACGAGCTGGTCCTCGATGGTGGCCCGGAGGGTCTCGGCGTCGTCGACGACGGCGCCCACCCGGTAGGCGATGGCGCCCGCGTCCCGGGCGGCGGCGGTGAGGGCGAAGCTGTTGGAGTCGTAGATCTGGCCGCCGGCCAGTGCCTCGTCGGGCTGGACGAGTTCGCTGCCGGTGGACAGGACGACCACGCGCGGGCGCGGGCGCACGCGGACCGTGCCGCGGCCGATCGCGGCGAGCAGTCCGATCTGCGGCGGGCCGAGGACGGTACCCGCCTCCAGGGCCCGGTCGCCCGCCCGTACGTCGCTGCCGACCGCGCGCACGTGCGCGCGTGCCTCGGCCGGGCGGTGCACGCGCACGTGTCCTTCGGCGCCCTCGGGCGCCAGGCTGCGCGCCCGCATCCCGCCGACCGGTCCCCCGCCGAGTCCGCCGTCGGTCCACTCCACGGGGACGACGGCCTCGGCGCCGGGCGGCAGCGGGGCGCCGGTCATGATCCGGACGGCCTGGCCCGGACCGACCGGGGTGAGCTCCGCCGCGCCCGCCGCGACGTCCCCGACGACCTCCAGGACGGCCGGGAACTCCTCGCTCGCGCCCGCCACGTCCGCGACCCTTACCGCGTACCCGTCCATGGAGCTGTTGTCGAACGGCGGCAGCGAGACCGGCACCATGACGTCGTCGACGAGGACGCAGCCCTGGGCATCGAGGAGTTGCAGTTCGATGGGTTCCAGGGGCCGGACTGCGGCGAGGACGTCCTCCAGGTGCTCGTCCACCGACCACAGGTGGTCCGGGCCGGCGGGGCGGGTCGCGGTGTTGCTCAACTCTGTTGCATCTCCTCGGCTACGTAACTGCGAAGCCAGGTCCGGAAGTCCGGGCCCAGGTCTTCACGTTCGCACGCGAGCCTGACAATGGCACGCAGATAGTCGCCGCGGTCTCCGGTGTCATAGCGGCGGCCCTTGAAGACGACGCCGTGCACGGGGCCGCCGACCTTCTCGTCCTGGGCCAGCTGCTGGAGGGCGTCGGTCAGCTGGATCTCGCCGCCGCGGCCGGGCTCGGTGCGCCGCAGTATGTCGAAGACGTGCGGGTCGAGGACGTAGCGGCCGATGACCGAGTAGTGGGACGGGGCGTCCGCCGCGTCCGGCTTCTCGACCAGGCCGGTCACCTTGACGACGTCGCCGTCGGCGGTGGCCTCCACGGCCGCGCAGCCGTAGAGGTGGATCTGCTCGGGGGCGACCTCCATGAGCGCGATCACGCTGCCGCCGTGCTGCTCCTGGACCTCGATCATGCGCTGGAGGAGCGGGTCGCGGGGGTCGATCAGGTCGTCGCCGAGCAGGACGGCGAACGGCTCGTGGCCCACGTGCGGCGCCGCGCACAGCACGGCGTGACCGAGACCCCTGGGGTCGCCCTGGCGGACGTAGTGCATCGTGGCCAGGTCGCTGGACTCCTGGACCTTGGCGAGCCGGCTCGCGTCGCCCTTCTTCTGAAGGGCCGACTCCAGCTCGTAGTTGCGGTCGAAGTGGTCTTCGAGGGGACGCTTGTTGCGTCCGGTGATCATGAGGACGTCGTCGAGCCCCGCCGACACGGCCTCCTCGACCACGTACTGGATCGCCGGCTTGTCGACGACCGGCAGCATCTCCTTGGGAGTGGCCTTGGTCGCCGGGAGGAACCGGGTGCCGAGGCCTGCCGCGGGGATGACAGCCTTGCTGATCCTGGGGTGCGACTGAGTCATGTCCGCAACCTTATCCGGTGCCTTTGTGAAGAATCTGAGGCTCTGGTTAATTGGCACTCATATGAGCAGATTGAGAAGGGTGCGGGAACGACCTGTGGAGCAAGGCGGATCCGAGGCCGAGAGTGACAAGCGAACGTTGCGGCGAGAATTCCTCGGAGTGAGGAACAGATTGACGACGGATGTCGTCAGGGAGGCGGGCGACGCGCTGGCCGGGCACGCGCTGCGGCTTCCCGAGCTGGCGGGTGCGCGAACGGTGGCGGCGTACGTCTCCGTCGGGAACGAGCCGGGCACGCTCCCGCTGCTGGACGCGCTGGTCGCGCGGGGTGTGCGCGTCCTTCTCCCCGCGCTCCTGCCGGACAACGACCTGGACTGGGGCGCGTACGCCGGGGAGGGTTCCCTCGCGCGCGTCCAACACGGCGGGAAGATGGCGCTCTTCGAGCCCTCGGGCGAACGCCTGGGGCCGGAGGCCGTACTCTCCGCCGACGTCGTGCTGCTGCCGGGGCTCGCGGTGGACGCGCGCGGCATGCGTCTGGGGCGCGGCGGAGGCTCGTACGACCGCGTACTGGCACGCCTGGCGAACGCGGGCGCGCGCCCCGCGCTCATGGTGCTGCTCTACGACGCGGAGGTCGTCGAGCACGTGCCCGCGGAGGCGCACGACCGGCCGGTCCACGCGGTGGTGACGCCGTCGGGCGCGCGCCGGTTCACGAGCCCCTGAGCCGGGTCGCCCCTCAGGCAGCATTCCTCCCCCGGCGGCCGGAGCCGCTCTCACGCGAAATGGCCCTCCACGCGTGCGTGGAGGGCCATTTCAGCCGGGTGCGGTCAGCGGTTCACGGCTTCAGGACGAGGGTGTCGCTCGTGCTGTTGTCGACCGCCTTGTCGGAGAACGACCACGAGAGCAGTTCGCCGGCGACCCACTTGCCCGTCTGGTCCGTGTAGTGGGCGCTGAAGGCGTGGCCGGAGGCGCCGGTGAGGTTGATCCACTTGGATTTGTCGAGGTCGGCGAGGTTGACGACCATCCGCATGGAGGGAACCCAGACGACGCCGTAGCCGCCGGCGGCGTTCCAGCCGGTCGCGTTCACCGTGGCCTCGCCGCCGCTGAGCTTCCAGGGGCCCCGGTTGAGGACGTACTGGAGGATGCTCGGACCGTCGGTGCCCAGGGTCTGGTTCTTGAGGAACAGGCGGTGCAGCCGGCCCCAGCTCCAGGTGTCGATGTCCTTGCCGAGCTTGGCGGTCAGCTCCCAGCGGGCGTCGATCATGGCGCGCCGGAACAGCTCGTTCATGTTGTCGGCCTTGGGGCGGGTGCCCGAGGCCGACGTCTTCCACCAGTCGCTGTTCGGATCGTTCATGAGGTTGCGGACCACCTCGAACCAGCGGTCGCCGCCGTCCGGCTGGGCCTGGTCGGCGTCGCGCTCACCGCACTCGCGCACCTTGGTGTCGTCGTCGACCGGGCCGGTGCTGTCGATCTTGTCCACCCACAGGCACTGGCCCTTGACCCGCAGCTCCTTGGGCAGCTTGTTGCCGAAGGCGAGCTTGAGGACGTTGCGCCAGACCGCGTTGAAGTAGGCGGCCGCCGCCGAGTCGGAGTCCTGGGTGTAGTCCCAGCCCTCCAGCAGCTTCTGGGCCTCGCGCACGTCCTTGTCGTCGAGGTTGAGCTTCAGCAGCTTGGGCACGAGCAGCTTGGCGATCTCGCTGCTGTTGTCCAGCTGCATCTGCCGCATGTCGTCGGTGGAGATCTTGCCGCCGTCCTTGATCTTCGACTCGATCAGGTCGGTGATGCGCTGGCTGCGGGTGCCGTAGCCCCAGTCCGTGGTGAGCGTGTAGGGGTACTTGTCCTTGTCGACCACGGCCTGGTTGGCGGTGACGATGTAGCCGCGCTCCGGGTTGTACTCGTAGGGCAGCTCGTTCTGCTTGATGTAGCCGGTCCACCGGTACTTGGAGTCCCAGCCCGGCGCCGGGATCGAGCCGTCGTCGGCCGAGGAGCGCGTGGGGATCTTGCCCGGGAGCGTGTAGCCGATGTTGTTCTTGGTGTCGGCGTAGATCAGGTTCTGCGAGGGCACGTCGAACAGGGCGGCGGCGTCGCGGAACTCGCTCCAGTCGGAGGCCTTGTCGATGGCGAAGACGGCGTCCATGGAGGTGCCCGGGTCCAGGGCGGTCCATCTCAGCGCGATGCCGTAGCCGTCGCCTCGGTCGGGCGCCGCGGTGTCGACGCTGGCCTTCTTGCCGACCTGGACGAGTTCGTCGTCGCGGTCGGACAGGAGGGGGCCGTTGTTGGTCTCGCGGACGACGATCTTCTTGGAGGCGCCGCCGGCGACCTTGATGGTCTCCTCGCGGGTCGTGAAGGGCTTGACCTTGCCGTCGTAGAGGTAGCCCTCGCCGGAGAGCTTCTCCAGGTAGAGGTCGGTGACGTCGACCCCGGAGTTGGTCATGCCCCAGGCGATGTCGGCGTTGTGGCCGATGATCACGCCCGGCATGCCGGCGAAGGTGTAGCCGGTCACGTCGTACTGGCACTTGCTGGAGACCGTCGTGCAGTGCAGGCCCATCTGGTACCAGACGGACGGCAGCGACGCCGACAGGTGCGGGTCGTTGGCGAGCAGCGGCTTGCCGGTGATCGTGTACTTGCCCGCGACGACCCAGGAGTTGGAGCCGATGCCCTGGCCGTTCACGCCGACGGCCGTGGGGACGTCGTCCAGGAGGTTGTAGAGGCCCGCCAGCTGGCTTGTGAGCGCCGAACCGGTGGACGACGAGGTGGAGGAGCCGGTCGTGCCCGTCGAGGTCCCGGAGCCGCTTGTGGAGCCGCTCTGCTCGAACGTCTTGGTGAGCTCGTCGTACTGCCCCTCCTGGACGATCGCCTTGTTGCGGCTGTACGGGTAGTCCGGGTAGAGGTCCTTGATCTGCTGCGGGCCGAGGCGGCTGGTCATCAGGGCGCGGTCGATCTCGTCCTGCATGTTGCCGCGCAGGTCCCAGGCCATCGCCTTCAGCCAGGCGACCGAGTCGACGGGGGTCCACTGCTCGGGCTTGTAGTCGTTGGTGAACCCTAGGGCCGCGTACTCCAGGGAGATGTCCTTGCCGTCCTTGCCGGCGAGGTAGGCGTTGACTCCCTTGGAGTAGGCCTGGAGGTACTTCTTCGTGGAGGCCGACAGCTTGGTGTCGTACTCCTTCTTCGCGACCCGGTCCCAGCCCAGGGTGCGCAGGAACTCGTCGTTCTTGACCTGGCTCTTGCCGAACATCTCGGACAGGCGTCCGGCCGTCATGTGACGGCGCACGTCCATCTCGTAGAACCGGTCCTGCGCCTGGACGTAGCCCTGCGCCATGAACAGGTCCGCGTCGGTCGAGGCGTAGATCTGCGGGATCCCGTAGCTGTCGCGCTTCACGGTCACGGGCCCGGAGAGGCCTTCGAGCGTGATCGAACCCTTGGTCTGCGGGAAGGACGCGCGGACCGTGCTGATCGACCAGTAAGACCCGTAGGCGATGCCTCCGATGATGGCCAGGACGAGCACCAGCACGATCAGGCGGGCTTTGCGCCCCTTCTTCCTGCCGGACTTGCCGGGCTTGTCACCCGTTGTGGCGGTGGTGTTGGGGGGCATCGCTGTCCTTGCTGTCCTAACGCGAGCGGCAGGCGGTCCTGGAGTGCTGGAGCAACCATAGGCGCAGGGCCCTACGCGACTTGACGCGGAGTAGGGAACCAGCGCGCACGGACGTTCGATCTTGCCGGGGGAAGCGTCAAGAAAGCGTCAAGAGTTAGGTAAGGTAACGAAGTAACTAGGGTGCGAAGTGTCGCAGCCTCGGGTCTTGTGTACGTGAGCTTCCGCGTCTTCCGCGCGCGAGCCAAGGAAGGGAACCGCCACTGACTGTCCACCACCTCAACCAGCTCCTGCTCGTCTGCTCCCTGGTCCTGCTCGTCGCCGTCGCGGCCGTCCGGATCTCCTCGCGCAGCGGGCTCCCCAGCCTGCTCGTGTACCTGGGGATCGGCGTCCTCATGGGCCAGGACGGCATCGGCGACATCCACTTCAGCAACGCCGAGCTGACCCAGGTCATCGGGTACGCGGCCCTGGTCGTGATCCTGGCCGAGGGCGGTCTCGGCACGAAGTGGAAGGAGGTCGAACCGGTCCTGGCCTCGGCCTCCGTGCTCGCCCTCGTAGGGGTCGGGGTGAGCGTCGGCGTCACCGCGGCGGGCGCCCACTACCTGGTCGGGCTGGAGTGGCGGCAGGCGCTCATCATCGGAGCGGTGGTGTCCTCGACGGACGCGGCGGCGGTCTTCTCGGTCCTCCGGCGCATTCCGCTGCCCGCGCGCGTGACGGGCACGCTGGAGGCGGAGTCCGGCTTCAACGACGCCCCGGTGGTCATCCTGGTCGTCGCCTTCTCCACGGCCGGTCCGGTCGAGCACTGGTACGTCCTGCTGGGCGAGATAGCGATGGAACTGGCCATCGGCGCGGCCATCGGCCTCGCGGTCGGCCTGCTCGGCTCCTGGGGCCTCAGGCACGTCGCCCTGCCCGCCTCGGGCCTCTACCCGATCGCCGTGATGGCCATCGCGGTCACCGCGTACGCCGCGGGCGCGCTGGCGCACGGCAGCGGCTTCCTCGCCGTCTACCTCGCCTCCATGGTGCTCGGCAACGCCAGGCTGCCGCACTGGCCCGCCACGCGCGGCTTCGCCGAGGGGCTCGGCTGGATCGCCCAGATCGGCATGTTCGTCCTGCTCGGCCTGCTGGTCACCCCGCACGAGCTCGGCGACGACGTCTGGCCCGCGCTCGTCATCGGGCTGGTGCTCACCATGGTGGCGCGGCCGCTGAGCGTGATCGCGAGCCTCACGCCGTTCCGCGTGCCCTGGCGGGAGCAGACCCTGATGTCCTGGGCCGGACTGCGCGGCGCGGTCCCCATCATCCTGGCGACGATCCCGATGGTGAACGGCGTCGACGCCAGCCGCCGCATCTTCAACGTCGTCTTCGTCCTGGTCGTCGTCTACACCCTCGTCCAGGGTCCGACGCTGCCCTGGGTCGCGCGCAAGCTGCGGCTCGGCAAGGGCCCGGAGGCCGCCGACCTCGGCATCGAGTCCGCGCCCCTGGAGCGGCTGCGCGGGCACCTGCTGTCCGTCTCGATCCCCGAGGGCTCGCGCATGCACGGCGTAGAGGTCAACGAGCTGCGGCTGCCCGCCGGCGCCGCCGTCACCCTGGTCGTCCGCGAGGCGAAGTCCTTCGTCCCGCTGCCCACGACCGTGCTGCGGCGCGGGGACGAGCTGCTGGTGGTCGCCACCGACCCGGTACGGGACGCCGCGGAGCAGCGCCTGCGCGCGATCGGGCACGGGGGCAAGCTGGCCGGCTGGCTGGGCACGAACGGGACGACGGGCGCGGGAGCGGGTTCGGGCGCGAGCTCCGGGTCGGGGCGCTGAGCGCACGGCGCACGGCGCACGTTAAGGGCGCGTTTCGGACGTTTCACACCCTCACCAATCCCAGGTGAACGACCCCCGTGGTGCCCGTTTTCACAGGTGTACGGGACCTTGCCCCCTGTACGATGAAAGCACCTGATCGAACCAACTCTGCCTGACGCAGAGCTGGCGCGACCGTATGGCGGCCGGATCACTCCTCGCAGTGGACGCCGGTATCTACCGCAGTTCCGCGCAAGAGGACAGCTCTCGGCGCCCCCCGCACGGGCGCGCTACCAGGCGGCAGAAAGGCACGGGCCGTGGCATCCACGGTCACCACCGAGCCGTCGAAGGACTCGGCGACGCCGTCCCGCCCGGGATACGGACAGCTGCTGCGCACGCGCGGCGCCTGGACGTTCCTGCTCCCCGGTTTCGCGGCGCGCCAGCCGTTCGCGATGCTCACCATCTCCATCGTGCTGCTCGTGCAGCACACGACCGGCTCGTACGGCGCGGCGGGCGCCGCCGCGGCGGTCACCGGTGTCTCCATGGCGCTGTTCGCGCCCTACAGCGGCCGCCTGGCCGACCGCCGCGGCCAGCGCGCGGTGCTGGTCCCCGGAGTGCTGGTGCACGCGGTGTCGGGTCTCACCCTGACGGCGCTCGCGCTGGCGCACGCGCCCCTGTGGGCGCTGTTCGCGGCGGCCGTGCCGACCGGCGCCTCGGTGCCGCAGGTCGGCCCCATGGTGCGCGCCCGCTGGGGCGTGAAGCTCCAGGACTCGCCCCTGATGTCCACGGCCGCCGCCTTCGAGTCCGTCACGGACGAGCTCACCTTCGTCTTCGGCCCGCTGCTGGCGACCGCCCTGTGCACGACGGTGACGCCGGCCGCCGGCCTGGTCACGGAGGCCGCGCTGACGCTGGTCGGCGGTCTGCTGTTCGCCGCCCAGAAGGGCACCCAGCCGGTGGTGACCGACAGCGGCCACGCGCGCGCGCAGCACGCCTCCGCGCTCCGCGTCCCGGGCGTGCGCGTGCTGGCCGTGGCCTTCCTGGGCATCGGGTCCGTCTTCGGGGGCATGCAGGTCTCGCTCGCGGCGTTCACCGAGTCGATCGGCGAGCCCGGCCTGAACGGGGTGCTGTACGGCACCTTCGCCGCGGGGAACATGCTCTCGGGCATCGTCTGCGGCGCGATCGCCTGGCGGGCCGCCCCGCACCATCGCCTGGTCGTCGGGTACGCGGCGCTCGCGCTGACCGCTTCGGCGCTGTGGACGTCCCACTCCGTGCTCGTGCTGGCCGGCCTCGGCCTGCTGGTCGGAATGTGCATCGCGCCCGCCCTGATCACCGGCTACACGCTGGTCGAGGACCTGGTGCCGGCCGGCTCCCGCACGGAGGCGTTCACCTGGCTGACCGGCGCGGTGGCGCTCGGCCAGGCGGCCGCCGTCACGGTCGCCGGGCAGCTGGAGGACCGCCTGTGGGGAGGTGCCGGATTCCTGGTGCCGATGGCCGGCACCCTGCTCGCCCTGGTGACCCTTCTGGCCCTGCGTTCGATGCTCGTCTCCCGGCCCCGGAACCACACGGTCGCACGTGGCGTCGGTCACCGAGTACCGGTGACGGTGGACTGATCCACGGGAATACGTCACTATGGACCGTCGTTAGCACTCATCGAGTGAGAGTGCCAGGAGGAAGACAGTGCCGACCTACCAGTACCAGTGCACCGAGTGTGGCGAGGGCCTCGAGGCGGTGCAGAAGTTCACCGACGACGCCCTGACCGAGTGCCCCAATTGCGGTGGCCGCCTGAAGAAGGTTTTCTCCGCGGTCGGCATTGTCTTCAAGGGCTCGGGCTTCTACCGCAACGACAGCCGCGGCTCCTCGTCGAGCAGCAGCCCCGCGTCGAAGCCCTCGGGCTCCACGTCGTCCGACGCGAAGTCGTCGGGCTCCACCTCGTCGGGTTCCGCGTCGTCCGACTCGAAGCCGTCGTCCTCGACGTCTTCCTCGTCGGGCTCCGCCAGCAGCTCCGCCGCCTGAGACTCCTCCTCTCGGACCCCGCCGTCGCTCGACGGCGGGGTCCGAGGTGTTCCCGGGCACCGGCTCCCACGGCTTCGGCGGCCAGCTAGTGTGCTGCGCATGGCGAACGCAGAGATCGGTGTAATCGGCGGTTCGGGCTTCCACTCGTTCCTCGACGACGTGACCGAGATCCAGGTCGACACCCCCTACGGGCCGCCGAGCGACTCCCTCTTCCTCGGCGAGATCGCCGGGCGCCGGGTCGCGTTCCTGCCCCGCCACGGGCGCGGCCACCATCTGCCGCCGCACCGCATCAACTACCGGGCCAACCTCTGGGCGCTGCGCTCCGTCGGCGTGCGCCAGGTGCTCGGCCCCTGCGCGGTGGGCGGCCTGCGCCCCGAGTACGGGCCGGGCACCCTGCTCGTACCGGATCAGCTGGTGGACCGTACGAAGTCCCGGGCGCAGTCCTACTTCGACGGGCTGCCGCTGCCCGACGGCACCGTGCCGAACGTGGTGCACGTGTCCCTGGCCGACCCCTACTGCCCCGCCGGTCGGGCCGCGGCCCTGAAGGCGGCCCGCGGCCGGGACTGGGAGCCGGTGGACGGGGGCACGCTGGTCGTGATCGAGGGGCCGCGCTTCTCGACACGTGCCGAATCGTTGTGGCACCAGGCGCAGGGCTGGTCCGTGGTGGGCATGACGGGTCACCCGGAGGCGGCGCTCGCCCGTGAACTCGAACTCTGCTACTCGTCGTTGACGCTGGTCACCGATCTGGACGCGGGGGCCGAGAGCGGCGAGGGCGTCTCGCACGACGAGGTGCTGCGGGTGTTCGCGGCGAACGTGGACCGGCTGCGCGGCGTCCTGTTCGACGCGGTGGCGGCCCTGCCCGGGAACGCGGAGCGGGAGTGCCTGTGCACGAACGCGCTCGGCGGCATGGATCCCGGGTTCTCCCTTCCGTAGCACGGGTGGCGGAACGGTTGGCGGGCGCCGGGGCTCCTGAACTCCTGCGACCCTGTGGCCCTGTGACCCTGTGACCCTGTGGAAAACCGGCGGAACTCCTCGTTCGGGTGGCGCGGTTGTCCACAAACTGTGAGTAGCCCACCGGCTCCGACGCGTTTCGGCGCGAGGCCTCATCGTGGCCTCGCAAGCCGATTCCTCGTCGCAGGTGGTGATCCCGTGTCCGTCCTCCCGCCCTCCTCCCCCGCCTTCCCGCCTCCGTTGCGCGCCCCGCTCCCGCTGGGCACGGACGCCCCCGCCACGTGCGAGGTCCCGCAGTTCGACCCGGTGCGCGTACGCGGCGGGCGGTACCGGTTGCAACGGCTGCTACGGCACCGCAGGCGGGCCCTCGCGGCCGGCCTGGCGGTGACCGCGGCGGCGCTGGTCGCGGCCGGACCACGCACCGCCACCGATCACTTGCGCGGCGAGCGGCCCCGGGAGCATCCGACCGCTCAGCCGGTACGACGGCACGCACCGCCCGTGGACATGGTGACGGCGCCGGTGCGGATCGCCGACGCGGCGACCGTGCGGCTGCTGCGCCCCGGTGACCGGGTGGACGTCATCGCCGCCGAGGATTCCGCGACGGGCGGGGACGCCCGGGTCGTCGCGCGCGGGGTGCGCGTGACGCAACTGCCGGAGCCGGCCGACGGGACCGCGGAGAGCGGGGCCCTGGTCGTGCTCTCGGTACCGCGGGCCACGGCGGCGCGGTTGGTCGGCGCGGGCGCCACGGCCCGGCTGGCGGTGACGATGTGCTGAACAGCCTGGGGAAATTTCTCGGACGTTTGCTGTCAAGTCCCTCGTTCGAGCTACCGGATTGGGCGCGATGGCCTCATCGTGTCGTAGGTTGCGGAGCGTTTTGTTCCACACCCTGTGCATGTGAGGAGAGTCCCCGAGGTGAGCGAGAAGAAGGAACCGAGCATCTGGCATGGCTTCAAGGCCTTCCTGATGCGCGGCAACGTCGTCGATCTGGCAGTCGCGGTGGTCATCGGCGCCGCCTTCACGAACATCGTCAACTCGGTGGTGAAGGGGCTCATCAACCCGCTGGTCGGCGCGATCGGCACGAAGAACCTCGACAGCTACAGCTCGTGCCTGAAGGCGCCGTGCGAGCTGAACGCGGACGGCACGGTGAAGACCGGCATCCCGATCATGTGGGGCTCGGTCCTGGGGGCCACGCTGTCCTTCGTGATCACCGCGGCGGTCGTGTACTTCCTGATGGTCCTGCCGATGGCGAAGTACCTGGCCCGGGTGGAAGCCCGCAGGAAGGCGAAGGAAGGCACGCAGGAGGTCATCGAGGTGACCGAGCTGGAGGTGCTGAAGGAGATCCGCGACGCCCTCGTCGCCCAGCGCGGATCCGGGCACAGCGAGCGCTAGCGGCGCTCCTGCGGGCGGTCCGGGCGGCCGCGCGGACCGCTCAGAGGTGGTGGACGGCTCAGAGGTGGTGGGGCGGCTTCTCGTCGAGGAAGCGCTTGAGGTCGGCCGCGGAGTCGCCCTCCGGGCGCTCGCCCCAGCCGCGGTCGATGTCGTCCGAGGACTGCCGGTCCAGCGGGTCGTCGAAGATCAGCGCGGGCTTCGGGGCGCGCGGTTCGGGCTCGGGGGCGGTGCTCATGCCTCAAGAGTACGGCTCCGGCCCCGCCGGGCCGCCCGGGTCACCTGGACCGCCACCGCCCCGCACGTCCTGGCCGTCCGAGCCCTCCGGGCCGCCCTTGTCCCCCGTGGGACGCGGCTCACACGGCGTACAGGCCGTGGGCGGTGAAGACGTCCCTGGCGAAGGCGGTCTGTCCGGCGGTCGGGACGGGCGTGCGGTGAAGGGTGAAAGCGCGGCCGAGCGCCTGCCACTTGGCCTCGCCGAGCTTGTGGAAGGGCAGCACGTCGATGCGGGAGACGTTGCCGAGACCGGCCACGAAGGCGGCGACGCCCTCGATGTTGGCGGGGTCGTCGGTGAGCCCCGGGACGAGCACGAAGCGGACGTGCACCTCCTTGCCGAGGCCGGCCAGGCGGCGGGCGAAGTCGAGGGTCGGCTCCAGGGGGCGGCCGGTGACCTTCCGGTAGGTGGCGCGGTCCCAGGACTTGATGTCGAGCAGGACCAGGTCGGTGTCGCGCAGCAGCGCGTCGGTGGCCCGGGCTCCGAGGTAACCCGAGGTGTCCAGGGCGGTGTGCAGGCCCAGCTCGTGCTTGAAGCGGCTCAGCAGTTCGCCGGTGAAGACCGGCTGGAGCAGCGGTTCTCCCCCGCTCACCGTTGCGCCGCCGCCGGCCGCCGCGATGAACCGCGTGTACTTGCCGGCTTCGGCGACGATCTCGTCGGCCGTGGTGCGCCTGCCGGAGCGCATGCGCCAGGTGTCGGGGTTGTGGCAGTACAGGCAGGTGAGCGGGCAGCCGGACAGGAAGGTCACGAAGCGGGTGCCCGGTCCGTCGACGCCGGTCGACAGGTCCCAGGAGTGCACCGAGCCCACGGCAGGGCGCCGGGTCACCGCGACGGCCGGGGTGGCCGCCGTGGTGGTGGGACGTCGGCCCGGCGGCGGGGCGGGCGGAGGAGGCGTGGTCATCGTCCGCCGGCCTCACAGCGCGCCGTGGAAGGTGCGGTTGATGACGTCGAGCTGCTGCTCGCGCGTCAGCCGGACGAAGTTGACCGCGTAGCCGGAGACCCGGATGGTCAGCTGCGGGTACTTCTCGGGGTGCTCCATCGCGTCCTGGAGGGTCGCCCTGTGGACGACGTTGACGTTCATGTGGAAGCCGCCGCAGGCCATGTAGCCGTCGAGGACGCCGGTGAGGTTGCCGACGCGTTCCTCGGGGGTGCGGTCGAGGGCGTCCGGGGTGATGGTGTTGGTGAGCGAGATGCCGTCCTCCGCGTCGTCGTACGGCAGCTTGGCGACCGAGAGCGCCGAGGCGACGAAGCCGTGCCGGTCCCGCCCGTTGAAGGGGTTGGCGCCCGGAGCGAAGGGCTCTCCCGCGCGGCGGCCGTCCGGGGTGTTGCCGGTCTTCTTGCCGTAGACGACGTTCGAGGTGATCGTCAGAACCGACTGGGTGTGCACGGCGTCTCGGTACGTCGGATGACGGCGGATCTTCGCCATGAACTCCTGGACGATCCGGCGGGCGAGTTCGTCGGCCCGGTCGTCGTTGTTGCCGTACACCGGGTAGTCGCCCTCGACGACGTAGTCGACGGCGAGGCCGGTCTCGTCGCGGACGGCCTTCACGCGCGCGTACTTGATCGCGGAGAGCGAGTCGGCGGCGACGGACAGGCCGGCGATGCCGCACGCCATGGTGCGCAGGACCTTGCGGTCGTGCAGGGCCATCTCCAGGCGCTCGTAGGCGCCGGAGATGTCGTGGCCGTAGGAGAGTGCCATGGCCCTGAGTTCTTCGAGGGCCCGGATCTGCTCACTGGTTTCCTCGCGTTCCTGGATGACGTGTTCAGTCGGCCGTTCGAGAGCGAGGAGGTCCTTGTCGGCGCGCTTGGCGGCGATGAGGCGGTCGACTCCGTAGAGGGCGACGCGCCGGTAGTCGCCGATGATGCGGCCCCGGCCGTAGGCGTCGGGCAGGCCGGTGATGATGCCGGAGGAGCGGCAGGCGCGGATCTCGGGGGTGTAGGCGTCGAAGACCCCGTCGTTGTGGGTCTTGCGGAGCACGGTGCAGATCTCGCGGATTCCGGGGTCGGGCTCGTGGCCGTAGGCCTTGAGGGCGCTCTCCACCATCCGCCAGCCGCCGTTGGGCATGATGGCGCGCTTGAGCGGCGCGTCGGTCTGGAGGCCGACGATCAGGTCGAGGTCGGGATCGACGTAGCCGGGCGCGAAGGCGTCGATGCGGGACGGGGTCCTGACGTCGACGTCGTGGATGCCGCGCTCGCTCTCGGCGGGGAACATCGCGAGGAGCCTGTCGCAGACCCGGGTGGTGCGCTCGGTGGGACCGGCGAGGAAGGAGACGTCGCCCTCGTAGGGGGTGTAGTTGCGCTGGACGAAGTCGCGGACGTCGATGCCGTCGCGCCACGGGCCGTCCCGGAAGCCGGTCCACACGCCCCCGGGCTCCGGGGTTCGGCGCGGCGCCTCTTCCGCAGGCGTCGCAGTGGTGGTTTCCGCAGGCGTGGCAGTCATGACCCGTACCTTCCGCATCGGCCGGTCGCTTCGGATCCATTGCACGCCCCCGGCGCGCGCCTCGGGGACGGCATTGGTCCCCGATCGATGCCCGAAGGTCCCGGTGTGGGCCGTCCGCGCGGGCGCGCACACAGTCTGACCAGGCGGTTCCGCCGGGGCTTTGGACCCTTCTCCGCTTGTGAATCCGCTCACAAGATTTTGGTGCGGTTTTCTGCTGTGCTGGGGAGCATGACGTCGAGTTCCGCTCCGGCGCCCGCCTCCCAGGGCGCGCCCCCGCCTCTCCGGCCGCTGCGCCGTCTCACCGCGCGCGGCCGTGACGAGACCCACCGTGTCTCCTCGCCGCTCGAACTCTTCTTCGACCTGTGTTTCGTGGTGGCCATCGCGCAGGCCGGCGTGGAGCTGGTGCACGCGGTGGCGGAGGGCCACGCGGGCGGGGGTGTACTGAACTACGCGATGCAGTTCTTCGCCATCTGGTGGGCCTGGATGAACTTCACCTGGTTCTCCTCGGCGTACGACAACGACGACGTGCTCTACCGGATCGTCACCCTGGTCCAGATCGCCGGCGTCCTGGTGCTGGCGGCCGGTGTCTCGCAGGCGTTCGCCGACCACGACTACACGGCGGTCTGGCTCGGGTACCTGATCATGCGGCTGGCGATGGCCGCGCAGTGGCTGAGAGCCGCGCGGGGAGCCGAGGGCGCGGAGAGAACCATGGCGCTCCGGTACGCGGGCGGGGTGCTGCTGTGCCTGGTCGGCTGGCTCGGGCTGGTGGTGCTGCCGGAGCACGCGCGTGCCTGGGTGTTCCTGGTGATGGTGATCGCCGAGATGTGCGTGCCGCTGTACGCGGAGAAGGACTACGCCACCTCCTGGCACCCGCACCACATCGCCGAGCGCTACGGGCTGTTCACGATCATCGTGCTCGGCGAGTCGATCGCGGCGGCGACGGTCGCGGTGAAGTCGGCCGTGGCCGAGCACGACGCACTGGCCGAGCTGCTGCCGATCGCGGCGGGCGGTCTGCTGATCGTCTTCTCCGCGTGGTGGATCTACTTCGTCGTGCCGATCCAGGCGCATCTGCGCTCCAACCGGCAGGCGTTCCTGTGGGGCTACGGCCACTACCTGATCTTCGCGTCGACGGCCTCGATCGGCGCGGGGCTGGAGGTGGCGGTCGAGCACGCGGTGGGCCAGGCGCACCTCTCGGCGCCGGCCGCCGCGGCGGCGGTGACGCTGCCGACGGCGCTGTACCTGCTGACCCTGTGGGCGCTGCACTCCCGGCACTTCAAGGTCGGCATCGCCCAGCAGTTGGTGCTGCCGGTCACGGCGCTGCTGATCGTCTGCTGCACCTTCCTGGGCGACTGGGCGGTGCCGGCGGCGGGACTCGTGTCGGCGCTGGCGGTGGCGACCGGGACGACGCTGACGGCGCGCGCCGCGGGTCGCGAGCGCCCGGCGGACACCACCGCGACTGCCCCCTGACCTGCTCGGAACGGGGTTCGGCTGGGCCAGACTGGCCGTCATGACAGTTGACGCATTGACAGACGTGGCCGGGCTGCGGGTGGGACATGCCACCCGCAGCGGCGACGGCTGGCTCACCGGCACCACGGTCGTCCTCGCTCCGGAGGGCGGCGCGGTCGCCGCCGTGGACGTACGCGGCGGCGGTCCGGGCACCAAGGAGACCGACGCGCTGGATCCACGGAATCTGGTGCAGCGGGCGGAGGCGGTCGTGCTCACGGGCGGCAGCGCGTACGGGCTCGACGCGGCGTCCGGGGTGATGGCCTGGCTGGAGGAGCGGGGGCGCGGGGTGCGGGTGGGGCCGGATCCGGCGCATGTCGTGCCGGTGGTGCCGGCCGCCTGCGTCTTCGATCTGGGGCGGGGCGGGGACTTCCGGGCCCGGCCGGACGCGGCCACGGGGCGCGCGGCGGTCGAGGCGGCCGCGGCGAGTGCGCTGGGGGCGCCGGTGCCGGAGGGGTGCGTGGGTGCGGGTACGGGCGCCGTGGCCGGGGGGCTGAAGGGCGGGGTGGGCAGCGCGAGCACCGTGCTGGACTCGGGGATCACGGTGGCCGCGCTGGTGGTGGCCAACGCCGTCGGTGCGGTGACGGATCCCGAGACGGGGGTGCTGTACGGGGAGTTGTTCCGGGGGCGGGTGGAGTACCCGGAGGAGCGGGTGCACGAGGCCGCGCGCCGGCGGCTCGCCGAGGCCGCCTCCAAGAACGGGCCCCCGCCGCTCAACACGACGCTCGCGGTGGTCGCCACCGACGCGGAGCTCACCAAGGCGCAGGCGCAGAAGCTCGCCGGGACGGCGCACGACGGGATCGCCCGCGCCGTGCGGCCGGTGCACCTGCTGCACGACGGGGACACCGTGTTCACGCTGGCGACGGGCGCGCGCCCGCTGGACGCGAACCCCCTCGCGCTCAACGAGATCCTCGCGGCCGGCGCGGACCTGGTGACGCGCGCGATCGTGCGCGCGGTGCGGGCCGCCGAGCCGGTGGACGGGCCGGGCGGAGTGTGGCCGTCGTACGGGGAGCTGTACGGGGCGCGATGAGAGACGCGGGGGCGGGCGTGAAGGGTCGCACGCCCCCGCTGATTGTCCCGGTTCTGTCACGTGACGGCGTTCACGGGGGCCGGAGGGAACCCATGCGGGCGCGCCGCCCTCTTCCTCCACGCACTGGAGCGGATCACGCACATCACAAGAACCTGGAGCAGCCCGTGACAACGCCGGACATTGCAGCGCGGCGCGCGCTGGGGGCCTGTGCCGCCCTGATGGTCGGCGCCCTCACCCTGACCGCCTGCGGCGGCAGCGCCGACGCCAAGACCGACGACGGCAAGGGCGGGCAGGACAGCGCCGCCAGGACGTCCACGGCGAAGATCGCGATCTCGGCGAAGGACGGTTCGACCGGCGCGTCCATCAACACGACGGGCGTGCAGGTCAGCGACGGCAGGCTGACGGACGTGAAGATGACCGTGGCGGGGTCGGGGCAGTCGGTGGACGGCGCGATATCGGCGAACGGCAGCGTCTGGAAGCCGAAGGAGCAGCTGGAGCGCGGCACGAAGTACGAGATATCGGCGACCGCGAAGGACTCGAAGGGGCTCACGGCGGCGGCCAACTCCATCTTCACCACCGTCAGTTCGTCGAACAGCTTCATCGGCACGTACACGCCGGACAACGGGACGACCGTCGGTGTGGGGATGCCGGTGTCGTTCAACTTCGACAAGGCCATCTCCGACAGGAAGGCCGTGCAGTCGCACATCACGGTCACGTCGAGCAGCGGCCAGCAGGTGGTGGGGCACTGGTTCGGGACGCAGCGGCTGGACTTCCGGCCGCAGGAGTACTGGAAGGCCGGCTCCAAGGTCACGATGAAGATCGACCTGGACGGGGTCGAGGGCGCGAACGGCGTCTACGGGGTGCAGAGGAAGACGGTGACGTTCACCGTCGGGCGTTCGCAGGTGTCCACGGTGGACGCCGACACGCAGACCATGACGGTGGTGCGTGACGGCAAGGTCCTCAAGACGGTGCCGGTGTCCACGGGCAGCCCCGAGCACACGACGTACAACGGGCAGATGGTGATCTCCGAGAAGTTCGTCCAGACCCGGATGAACAGCCAGACGGTCGGTCTGGGCGGGGAGTACGACATCCCGGACGTGCCGCACGCGATGCGGCTGACGACGTCGGGGACGTTCATCCACGGCAACTACTGGTACAGCCGGTCCAACCCGCCGTTCGGGCGCGAGGGCACCAGCCACGGCTGTGTGGGGCTCGCGGACGTGCAGGGCGCGCAGGGGGACACCATGGCGAAGTGGTTCTACGACAGCTCCCTCGTCGGGGACGTCGTGATCGTGAAGAACTCCCCCGACAAGACCGTGCAGCCGGACAACGGGCTCAACGGCTGGAACCTGTCGTGGAGCGCGTGGACCGCCGGAAGCGCGGTGTGACCGGCTGGTTTTGACGGATCGTCGGGTCGCGCGGGAACTTTTCGCGCGGCCCGTGCGTTTTCCCGGCGTACGTTTTCTCGGTTCCCGGACATGATGTCCGACCGAGGGGCTACGGTATGCACCCACAAGGTGACATGCAGCAACGCCGGGAGAAACCTTGAGCGTTCCGTACGAGACCACAGCGTACGAACCAGCCGAGTCGCCCGAGTCTCCGGAGGAGCATCTCGCGCGGCTCCTCGGTCGTGCCCTGAACTCCTTCGAACTGCCCGACGAGGCCATAAGGCAGCTGGACTGCGCGCTGGCGCACGACAGTTCCCTGCACTCGGCGCACCACAGCGCGGGGCTGCACCGGGAGACGTACCGGCACACCTGGCTGCTGGCCGACGGCTCGGCGGTCACGATGTGGGAGCTCGTGCACAACACCGCGCCGGGCAGCGACCCGCAGCACGAGGTGTACGTCGACGAGGAGGAGCTGCGGGCCGCGACCGCACGGCTGCCGCTGCCGCCGGACACCCCGGACTTCGAACTGCCGGTGCTGATGACGCTGACGCCGATCCCCGAGCCGCGGCACGTGTACGTGACGGGCGGGAGCTGTCCCTGTGGGAGGTCGAGCACACGGCGACGCCGGACGGTCGGCACATGTGCGAGGTGTACCCGACGGAGGAAGCGGCCAGGGACGCGATGGAGCGGCGGGCGGCGCGAGAAGACTAGCCGGGCGGACCGGTCCGCGCGGGGGCCTCAGCGTCCGCCGAGGCGGCGCACGAGGCCGGCGAAGGCGTCCTGCTCGTCGGGGGTCAGTTCGACGGACTCCCGGGACGGGCCGGCCTGCTGGGGGAAGGCCGGGAGGACGCGTGCGGCGTACCAGGCGGCGGCATCGCGGTGGTTGCGGCGCAGCAGGCGCGTCACGACGATCGCCCAGGCCACGGTCGCCAGGGTGAGCGCGACCGCGCCGATCAGCTGGAAGGTCGAGACGTGCTCAGGCATAGGCCCCAGTACACACCACGATCCGGGACTTTGGTCCCGGATCGTGATGCATCTCGCAGGTGCCGTGAACGGCGCACAGCATGCCAAAGGGGCAGGTGGGCGCCGTGCGGTCAGGCCGCGACCGGCTGCTTGGCCTCCGTCGCGGCGGCGGCCGGGCCGGACGCGGAACCGCCCGCCAGGGCCTGCGGGGCCGGCTTGCGCATGCCCTTCAGGATGACGACCAGGGCCGTGGTGACGCAGACGCCGGCGGCGATGGCGACCAGGTAGAGGAACGGGTTGCCGATCAGCGGGACCACGAAGATGCCGCCGTGCGGGGCGCGCAGGGTGGCGCCGAAGGTCATCGACAGGGCGCCGGTGATGGCGCCGCCCACCATGGCGGAGGGGATGACGCGCAGCGGGTCGGCGGCCGCGAACGGGATCGCGCCCTCGGAGATGAAGGAGGCGCCCAGGACCCAGGCGGCCTTGCCGTTCTCGCGCTCGGTCTCGGTGAAGAGCTTGCCGCGCACGGTGGTGGCCAGGGCCATCGCCAGCGGCGGGACCATGCCGGCCGCCATGACCGCCGCCATGATCTTCATCGCGGAGTCACTGGGGCTGGCGACCGCGATACCGGCGGTGGCGAAGGTGTACGCGACCTTGTTGACGGGGCCGCCGAGGTCGAAGCACATCATCAGGCCCAGCAGGGCGCCGAGCAGGACGGCGTTGGTGCCGGTGAGGCCGTTCAGCCAGTCGGTCATGCCCTTCTGCGCGGAGGCGATGGGCTTGCCGATCACCACGAACATCAGGAAGCCGACGATCGCCGAGGAGATCAGCGGGATCACCACCACCGGCATGATGCCGCGCAGCGCCGCCGGGATGTTGAGCTTCTGGATGCCCAGCACCACCCCGCCCGCGATCAGACCGGCCGCCAGGCCGCCGAGGAAGCCGGCGTTGATGGTGAGGGAGATGGAGCCGCCGACGAAGCCGGGGACCAGGCCGGGCCGGTCGGCCATGCCGTAGGCGATGTAGCCCGCCAGGACGGGGACGAGGAAGGCGAAGGCCACGCCGCCGATCTGGAAGAACAGCGCGCCCCAGCTGTCGCCCTGCGTCCACACGAAGTGGTCCATGACCGACGGCGCCTTGTTGATCTTGTAGCCGCCGATCGCGAAGCCGATGGCGATCAGCAGACCGCCCGCCGCGACGAAGGGAACCATGTAGCTGACTCCGGACATCAGCCACTTGCGGAGCTTGGTGCCGTAGCCCTCGCCCGCGTCACCGGCGCGCTCGACCGGCGTGGACGGCGCGGAGCCGGACGTCACCTCACCGCGGGCCGCCCTCTCGCGGACCTCGCCGATCAGCTCGGCGGGGCGGTTGATGCCCGCCTTCACGCCGACGTCGACGGTCGGCTTACCGGCGAAGCGGTCCTTGTCGCGGACCGGGACGTCGTGCGCGAAGATCACGCCGTCCGCCGCCGCGATGACCTCGGGGTCGAGCCGGGTGAAGCCGGCCGAACCCTGTGTCTCCACGACGAGTTCGACGCCCGCCGCGCGGCCCGCGTTCTCCAGCGACTCGGCCGCCATGTAGGTGTGGGCGATGCCGGTGGGGCAGGAGGTGACGGCGACGATACGGAAGGGACGCCCGCCCGAGTCGGAGCCGGAGTCGGAAGCCGACGCCGGCGCCTTGTCCGAGGCCGCCTTCGCGTCCCCGCCCGTGGCCGTGCCGGCCGCTGCGGTGCCGGCGGAGGCCGCCGCCGGCGCCGCAGCGGTGTTCTGGGAGGCGCCCACGGCGCTCACGGCGTCCTCGGCAGCGCTCGCCGCACCGGACGCGCCAGTCGCGCCGGTCGCGCCGGTCGCGGTAGCGGAGCTCGCGCTCCCGGCGCCCGCAGCCGACTCCGCGCCCGCCGCAGTCGCAGTCGCCGCACCCGCCGCACCCGCCGCCGTCGTCGGCGTCTCGTCGCCTCGGATCAGTGCCGCCGCCGTCCCCGCGTCGCCCGCCGACCGCAGCGCGTCCGTGAACTCGGAGTTCATCAGCTGGCGGGCCAGGGAGGAGAGGATCGTGAGGTGGGCGTCGTCGGCGCCGGCGGGGGCCGCGATCAGGAAGATGAGGTCGGCGGGGCCGTCCGGGGCGCCGAAGTCGACGCCCTCGGCGCTGCGCCCGAAGGCGAGCGTCGGCTCGGTGACGTGGGCGCTGCGGCAGTGCGGGATGCCGATGCCGCCGTCGAGGCCGGTCGGCATCTGGGCCTCGCGGGCGGCCACGTCGGCGAGGAAGCCGTCCAGGTCGGTCACCCGGCCCAGGGCCACCATGCGCTCGGCGAGGGCGCGCGCCGCCGCTTCCTTGGTGTCGGCGGACAGGTCGAGATCGACCAGGTCCGCGGTGATCATGTCGCTCATCGCGGGCTCCTATGCACGCGTATCGCCCGGGGTGTGGGGTGGGCGGGGGTGGGGACGGGGGTGCCGTGGGGGGCGGGGTGGGAGACAGGGCCGGGGAAGCCCCGCCTCCCGGGGACGGCGGGGCGGCTCAGGGTGCCCCGTCGGCCCGTGGGCGCGGTGAGTAAGGAGGTACCTCGCCGCCCCTGGGCCGGTTGCCGACGGCCGGTGCCGGGGAGGAGCGCGGCCGCGCGGGCCGTCGTGTCCGTGGTCCGGGCGTTCATGACACCGGCTCCGTCAGTTCGCGGTCGACGGGGACGAGGTCGGTGACGGTGACCGACGCCGGGTCCAGGTCGGCCGGGGTGGGCATCACGCTGCCGGGCAGCTGGACGGCGGCGGCGCCGTGGGCGACCGCGGAGGCGAGGGCGCCCGGGCCGCTGCCGCCGGCGATGAGGAAACCGGCGAGGGAGGAGTCGCCGGCCCCGACGTTGCTGCGGACGGTGTCCACGCGGGCGCTCGCGAACCAGGCGCCCGCGTCCTCCACCAGGAGCTGGCCGTCGGCGCCCAGGCTGGCGAGCACGGCGCGTGCGCCCATGCCGCGCAACTCCTCGGCCGCCTTCAGCGCGTCGCCCACCGTCGCCAGGGGGCGCCCGACGGCTTCCGCGAGCTCCTCGGCGTTCGGCTTCACCACGTCGGGCCGCTCGCGCAGCGCTTCGAGCAGCGCGCGCCCCGAGGTGTCCAGCGCGATGCGAGCGCCCCCGGCGTGCGCCCGCGCGACGACATCGGCGTACCAGGAGGGCGCGAGCCCGCGCGGCAGGCTGCCGCAGCACGCGATCCAGTCGGCGTCGCGGGACTGCTCGCGGACGGTCTCCAGGAGGAGTTCCTGTTCCGCCGGGGACAGCTCAGGACCCGGCGCGTTGATCTTGGTGAGCACCCCGTCGGACTCCGCGAGCGCGATGTTCGAGCGGGTGTCGCCGGCGACCGGGACCGGCGCGACCTCGATGCCCTGCGCGTCGAGCAGGTCGGCGACGAGCGCCCCCGGCGCACCCCCCAGGGGCAGGACGGCGACCGTGCGCCGGCCGGCGGCGGCGACCGCGCGGGAGACGTTGACGCCCTTGCCGCCGGGGTCCATGCGTTCGCCGGTGGCGCGGATGACCTCGCCGCGCTCCAGGGAGGGCAGCTCGTAGGTGCGGTCGAGGGAGGGGTTCGGGGTGACGGTGAGGATCATGCTCGTACCGCCCGTGACGCCGACGCCGGTGCTCGTGCCCGTGGTGCTCGTGGCGCCCGCAGTGCTCGTGGCGCCCGCAGTGCCCGCAGTGCTCGTGGCGCCCGCAGTGCCCGTGGTGCTCGAAGTGCTCGTGGTGCTCATGCTCGTACTACTTCCGTGCCGCCGCGCTCGATGGCGGCGGCGTCCTCGGGGCTCAGTCCGCTGTCGGTGATCAGCAGGTCCACATCGCTCAGGTCGCCGAAGCGGGCGAAGTGCTCCTCGCCGTGCTTGGCGGAGTCGGCGAGCAGGACCACCCGGCGGGCCGCGGCGACGGCGGCCCGCTTGACCGCGGCCTCGGCGAGGTCGGGGGTGGTGAGGCCGTGGTCGGCGGAGAAGCCGTTGGCGGCGACGAAGAGGACGTCGGCGCGGATCTCGCCGTACGCGCGGAGCGCCCAGGCGTCCACGGCGGCGCGCGTGCGGTTCCGTACGCGCCCTCCGACCAGGTGGAGCTGGATGCCCGGGTGGTCGGCGAGGCGGGCCGCGATGGGGAGGCTGTGGGTGACGACGGTGAGGTCCGCCTCCAGCGGGATGGCCGCGGCGAGGCGGGCGACGGTCGTACCGGCGTCGAGGATCAGGGTGCCCTCGGTGGGCAGTTCCGAGAGGGCGGCCTTGGCGATGCGGTCCTTCTCGTCGGCCGAGGTGGACTCGCGTTCGGCGAGGTCCGGCTCGAAGTCGAGGCGCCCGGCCGGTATGGCACCGCCGTGCACGCGGCGGACGAGGCCGGCGCGGTCGAGGGCCTTCAGGTCGCGGCGGATCGTCTCCTGCGTGACCTGGAACTCCTCGGCGAGCGACACGACGTCCACCCGGCCGCCGTCACGGGCGAGCCGGAGGATCTCCTGCTGCCGCTCCGGTGCGTACATGCCCCTGCGCCTCCGCTTCACGATACGTCCGGCCGAGGTCCGACCGGCGTCCGGCTGATGCCCGACTATGTCTGACTCGTGCCCGAACTTGTGGTTTCTCTGGGAGGCTACGCTCGGATTTCCGGAAAGTAAACAGGTTCGGGCTTCAATCGGACATGTTCGGGCTTCGGTGGCTGTGGCGACGCGTCCGGGCAGGCACGCGAGAGGCCCGGCACCTTCCGGTACCGGGCCTCCCACCAGGCATGCGCGCGGCAGGCTCAGTGGACCAGTTCGCGTTCCGGTTCCGGCGCCGCCGTCGGGTGCGGCTCGTCGTCCGCCCCGCCCTCCAGGTGCTGCGCGGGGCGCTTCGGCAGGGCGGACATCAGCAGGAAGATCACGGCCAGGACGGCGGCCACCCAGAGCAGCGCGTGCTGGAAGGCGTTCACGAAGGCCGGGCCGACCTGCGCCGGGGTCAGACGGTCGTCGATGACGCCGAAGAAGACGACGGAGACCAGGCCTAGGCCGAGCGCGTTGCCCATCTGCTGCACGGTGTTGATCAGGCCGGAGGCGGACCCGGCGTGCTCGCGCGGCACCTCCGACAGCACCGCGTCGGTCAGCGGGGCGACGATCAGGCCCATGCCCGCGCCCATCACGACCAGCGGCAGGGCCATCTGCCAGGAGGCGATGGCGAGGCCGTAGCGGTGCGACTCACCGACGTAGATCAGCACGCCGAGGACCATCAGCAGGGCGCCGGCCTGGAGCACCTTGCGGCCGAAGCGCGGGACCAGCTTCTGCACGGACATGCCGGCCGCGACGGAGACGGCGAGGGAGAAGGGGATGCCGGTGAGGCCGGCGTGGAGCGGGCTCCAGCCCAGGCCGGTCTGCATGTACAGCGTCCAGACCAGGAAGAACACGCCGAGCACGACACCGAAGACGGTCTGCACGGCGATGCCCGCGGCGAAGCTCTTCACCTTGAAGAGGGAGGTCTCGATGAGGGGGGAGCCGTCGCGGGCGGCCTTGCGGCGTTCGTAGGCGACGAGTACGGCGAAGACGACGAGCGCGCCGGCCATCGACAGGTACCCCCACAGCGGCCAGCCCAGCTCACGGCCGCGGGTCAGCGGGTAGAGCAGCATCAGCAGGCCGAGGGTCACCAGGGTCACGCCGACCAGGTCCAGTTTCAGCGTCCTCGGGGCCTTGGATTCGCTGATGTAACGGCGGCCGAGGAGGAGGGCCGCGATGCCGACCGGGAGGTTGATGAGGAAGATCGGGCGCCATTCGAGGCCGAAGAGGTTCCACTCAGTCAGGAGGGCGCCGAGCAGCGGGCCGGAGACCGCGCCCAGGCCGACGATCGCGCCGAACAGGCCGAAGACCTTGCCGCGCTCGTGGGCGGGGAAGGTGGCGTGCACGATCGAGAGGACCTGCGGAACCATCATCGCGGCCATGGCGCCCTGGAGGATGCGGGAGGCGACGAGCATCTCCGGGTTCGCGGCGAAGCCGCACAGGGCGGAGGCGACGGTGAAGCCGGCGACACCGAGGAGGAACAGTCGTTTACGGCCGTGAATGTCACCGAGGCGGCCGCCGGTGATCAGGCCGGCCGCGAAGGCCAGCGCGTAGCCGGCGGTTATCCACTGGATCTGGCTGAAGGAGGCGCCCGCGTCCCGTTGGATGGAGGGGATCGCGATGTTGACGATGGTGACGTCGACGAGGTCCATGAAGGCGGCGGTCATGACGATGGCCAGGGCCAGCCAGCGGTGCGGCGCCCCTGGAGAGGCCGACGTTCCGGGCGCCGTCGGGGTGCGCGTGGCCGATCGGGTTCCGGTGCGTCGTTGTTGGTCGCGCAGTTCCCCGCGCCCCTGGGAGGCGCTCATCTCGCTGGAGGTCATGCCATCAGCCTAAGAGGGCTTTAGGCCAGATCCGGTCCTAGTCGTACGCCATCCTCGACGCATGACGACGGACACTCCGGCACGGCTCCTCCAGTTGCTGTCTCTTCTCCAGACGCCCCGCGAGTGGCCCGGCGGCGAACTCGCCGACCGGCTCGGGGTGTCACGGCGTACGGTGCGGCGGGACATCGACCGGCTGCGGGAGCTGGGGTACCCCGTGGAGGCCAGCAAGGGTTCCGACGGCGGGTACCGGCTGGTCGCGGGGAAGGCGATGCCGCCGCTGCTCCTCGACGACGAGGAGGCCGTGGCCATCGCGGTCGGGCTGCGCGCCGGGGCCGGGCACGCGGTGGAGGGGGTGGACGAGGCGTCGGTGCGGGCGCTGGCGAAGCTGGAGCAGGTGCTGCCGACCCGGCTGCGGCACCGGGTGACCACTCTCCAGGCCGCGACCACGGCGCTGACCAGCGGAGACGGGGCGAGTATCGCGCCGGAGACACTGACCGTGATGGCGTCGGCGGTGGCGGGGCGGGAGCGGCTGCGGTTCGCCTACCGCGCGGCGGACGGGAGCGAGACGCGGCGGCAGGCCGAGCCGTACCGGCTGGTGTCGACCGGGCGGCGGTGGTACCTCGTGGCGTACGACCTCGGCCGCGACGACTGGCGGACGTTCCGGGTCGACCGGGTGAGCGAGCCGTTCGCGACCGGGGCACGGTTCGCTCCGCGGGAGCTGCCGACGGGGAGCGCCGCGGAGTACCTGCGGCGCTCCATCGGCCGCCAGCAGGAGTCGTACGAGTTCGTGGTCGCGTTCGCCGGGTCGGCGCGGGAGGTGGGGGCCCGGCTGCCGGGGTGGCTGGGGACACCGGTGGACGAGGGTGGCGAGGGCGGCGAGGGCGACGAAGGGCGCGAAGGGGGCGAGGGTGACAAAGGTTGGTGCGTGGTGCGCGGCACCAGCGGGGATCCGCTGGAGTGGCTGGCGGTACGGCTGTTGATGGCGGGCCGCGAGTTCGTGGTGCGGGAGCCGGAGGAACTCGCTTCATGTGCAAGGGAGTTGGGGGAACGCCTGGTGCGGGGCGGTGGGGGCGGAGGCGGGGAGGCCTGAGTGGATGCGGGGGCGCCTGAGTGGATGCGGGTGGGGGCGCGGGCGGGGGCGCGGGCGGGGAGGCCTGAGTGGATGCGGGTGGGGGCGCGGGCGGGGGCGCGGGCGGGGAGGCCTGAGTGGATGCGGGTGGGGGCGCGGGCGGCTAGCCGGACTGTCGGCCCGCCGCCACTGTCCCCGCCCCCGTCCCCGTCTCCGTCCCTCTCCCTGTCCCCGTCTCCGTTCCTGCCCCTCTCCCTGCCCCCGTCTCCCACTCGAACCCTCGCAGCGCCGCCAGGTTCCGCAGTGCCAGTGCGCTCGGGCCCTCCTCCCCCTCCGCGGACGCCGTGCCGGCCGCCCAGGACTCGACCGCGACCCGGACCGCCGCGCTGGCCACCGCCGAGGCGAAGCGGAGGCTCGGGGTGGGGGAAACGTTGTCCGGGGACGTGCGCTCCGCCAGGATCGAGGTGAGGAGGTCCTCCGAGGACTGGCACACCTCCGCCCACACCTTGCGCAGGGCCGGGCTCGAACCGGCGAGTTCGATGAGGGTGCGGACCCACTCCCAGGAGGCCGCAGAGACGCCCACGCCGGGTGTGAGGGTGTGGTGGACCGCGTGTTCCAGGGCCTCGGGGACGGAGAGGGCGGCCGGGGCCGCGCGGACCGCCTCCGCCCAGCGGCGGGCGCCCGCCGCGTAGAGCGGGGCGACCGCCTCCTCCTTCGTGGCGAAGTAGCGGTAGAACGTGCGCGGTGCGACGCCCGCGGCCTGCGCGATGTCCTCGGCCCGGGTGGCCCGCAGGCCCTTCCGTACGAAAAGACCCGCGGCCGCGCGGGCGATCTCCACGCGGGTCTCCGCCTTGCGTCGCTCCGTGAGGGAGAGGGGGGCGGGGTCCGGCGCAGGGAAGTCGCCGGTGGTGCTGGGGGTGCTCACCTCGGCAGGCTATGTCGCTGTGGCAGAATCTGCCATCCGGTGGTTCACCCCGTGGTTCAGGTACGGGGTGGGCCGCCGCTCAGCATGCCGGGACAGCGGGCGGCAGGGCAGAACTCCGGCCCCGGACACCGAACCCGGACACCGAACTCGAAACACCGGCCCCTGACGGCGAGCCCGAGAACGGCGGCGAGGTGGAACCGGGCCCCGGCGCCCGGGGGGGATGGGCGCCGAAGCCCGGCTCTGCGGAGGTCCCGGCGCCGGGGGGATCGGTGCGTCGGGACATGGCTCACTGGGGGTGAGAGGCCGTCAAGGTCGTCGTCGTCCGGCGGAGCGCGTCCACCGCACGACCGCTGCCAAGGGCCTCAACGCCGGGGCCCTGACTGGTTGTTCCCTACACGTGGCGCCTTGAAGCGACGGTACCGCGCCATGTTCGCGCCGTCTTCCGCCACCGGGCGCACGCGCCGGGTGAACGGTGGAACCTCGCGCGCTCCCCGGCGCACGGGCCCCGCTCGCCCTACGCTCCGCACACACCACCCGCGCCCCCCTGCCAGCCCATACAGCTCTTGCGTCTCTACGGCTCTTTGGCTCTACGGCTCTACGGCTCTACGGCTCTACGACCCGACGCTCACGCCGCCGGTTCGAACCCGGTGTCGCGGGCCAGCTTCTTCAGCTCCAGCAGCGCGTGCTTCTCGATCTGGCGGATCCGCTCACGGGTCAGGCCGTGCTCCTTGCCGACCTCGGTCAGCGTGCGCTCGCGGCCGTCCTCGATGCCGTACCGCATCTTGATGATGGAGGCCGTGCGCTGGTCCAGGCGGCCGATGAGGTCGTCCAGTTCCTCGCTGCGCAGCAGGGTCAGGACGGACTGCTCGGGGCTGACCGCCGACGTGTCCTCCAGGAGGTCGCCGAACTGGGTGTCGCCGTCGTCGTCCACCGACATGTTCAGCGAGACCGGGTCACGGGCCCAGTCGAGCACGTCGGTGACGCGCTCCGGCGTGGAGCCGAGCTCGGCGGCGATCTCGGCGGGCTCCGGGTCGCGGCCGTGCTCCCGGTTGAACTCGCGCTGGACGCGGCGGATACGGCCCAGCTCCTCCACCAGGTGGACGGGGAGCCGGATGGTCCGGGACTGGTCCGCGATGGAGCGGGTGATCGCCTGACGGATCCACCAGGTGGCGTACGTGGAGAACTTGAAGCCCTTGCGGTAGTCGAACTTCTCGACGGCGCGCACCAGGCCGGCGTTGCCCTCCTGGATCAGGTCCAGCAGGGGCAGGCCGCTGCGCGGGTAGCGCCGGGCGACTGCCACGACCAGGCGGAGGTTGGAGCGGATGAAGACGTCCTTCGCCCGCTCGCCGGCGGCGACGAGCGCCTCCAGCTCCTCACGGGAGGCGTCCGACACGGACTCCTCCTCGCCGTCGAGGACCTGCCGCGCGAACACACCCGCCTCTATGGTCTGGGACAGCTCGACTTCCTTGGCGGCGTCGAGCAGCGGTGTGCGCGCGATCTCGTCGAGGTACATGCCGACCAGGTCGCGGTCGGCGATCTCGCCGGCGTGGCTGCGAACGGCACGGGCGCGGACACTGCTTGCCGAGTCGGCCGCCTCGCCAGTGGCGGTCTTACGACGGGCGACGGCACGGGTTGCCATGCGTGCTCCCTTGCGATGGTGGGCGGGCGGGTTGGTCCTGTCGGGTCCTTCGGTTCTTCAGCGAATGCCGTTCACTCGACTCGACACGCTCCGGAACCCCATTCCTGGAACTCCTGGGACTCTCGCCGAGTGCCCTGCATCCGATGGAAACAACGACTGGAATCCGGACAGAATTCCCATGGCGCCCCCCGATTTTTCTGATCATGCAGTACCCTGTGCGGCCACCAGAGGAGGCGGGATGTCGTCCGAACGTACAGAGGTGCAGGTCAGGCCGGGAGTCGAGGAGGATCTCGAAGCTCTCACGGACCTCTACAACCACTACGTACGTGAGACGCCCATCACGTTCGACACGATGGTCTTCACGCCGGAAGAGCGTCGTCCTTGGCTGCTCTCCCACCCGGAAGACGGCCCGTACCGCCTGATGGTTGCCACGGACGGGGACTCACAGGAGATTCTCGGGTACGCCACATCCAGCCCCTACCGAGCGAAACCGGCCTACGGGACCTCGGTGGAGACCACGGTCTACGTCGCCCCGCGGGCCGGCGGGCGCGGGATCGGCACGCTGCTCTACACGGCCCTGTTCGAGGCGCTCGGGGGCGAGGACCTGCACCGCGCCTACGCGGGCGTCGCGCAGCCGAACGAGGCGTCCACCCGGCTGCACGAGCGCTTCGGTTTCCGGTACGTCGGCACGTACCGCGAGGTGGGCCGCAAGTTCGGCCGCTACTGGGACGTGGCCTGGTACGAGAAGGACCTGTAGACCACGCCTCACCACACCCGGCCGTCAGCCGACCCGCACCCTCAGCCGAACTGCACCGACCGCTTCGCCATCCCCATCCAGAACCCGTCGATCACCGACTTCTGCGCGTCCAGCTCGCCGCCCGCCTCGGCCGCGCCCATGGTGACGAAGAGCGGCGCGAAGTGCTCGGTGCGCGGGTGGGCGTAGCGGCCGGCCGGGGCCTTGTCGAGGAAGTCGAGGAGGGCGTCCCAGTCGCGGTTCTCCAGCGCCCGGTGCCCCCAGTCGTCGAACTCCGAGGACCAGGTCGGCACACCCTTGCCGACGTGGCGCAGGGCGGCGAGGTTGTGGGTGAAGAAGCCGGAGCCGACGATCAGCACGCCCTCGTCGCGCAGCGGGGCGAGCCGGCGGCCGATCTCCATCAGGCGGACCGGGTCGAGGGTGGGCATGGAGATCTGGAGGACGGGGATGTCCGCGGCCGGGAACATCTCCACCAGGGGCACGTAGGCGCCGTGGTCGAGGCCGCGGTCCGGGATGTCCTGCACGGGGGTGCCGGGGGCGCGCAGCAGCTTGCGCACGGACTCGGCGAGCTCGGGCGCGCCGGGGGCCTCGTACCGGACCCTGTAGTAGTGCTCGGGGAAGCCCCAGAAGTCGTAGACGAGGGGGACGGGCTGGACGGCACCGAGAGCGAGGGGGGCCTCCTCCCAGTGCGCGGAGACCATCAGGATCGCCTTGGGGCGGGGCAGGTCCGCGCTCCAGGCGGCCAGTTCTCCGGGCCAGACGGCGTCGTCGGCGAGCGGCGGCGCGCCGTGGCTCAGATAGAGGGCGGGCATACGCTCCGCGGACATGCGTTCCTGGGCTGCGGCGGACATGACGGCGGCTCCCTCCGAGTACGAAGCTGTCGATGAAGTGAAGTGAACTGAGGTGAAGTGAGGTGAAGCAAAGCAAAGCGAAGTGAGAGCAATGTTTTAACTCTCAAGCTTTCAGGTCAACACCTTACGCCCTACTTGTTTAATCTTCAAGGAGAGGCCTCGTACAGTGGGACACATGACTACGGCACCCACATCCGCCACCGCGCAGCAGCAGCAGCAGCCACGGCAGCAGGGTCACCAGGCGCACCAGGACCGCTGGCTCACCGCCGACGAACAGCGCGTCTGGCGCTCGTACCTGCATGCCACGACGCTGCTGGAGGACCACCTGGACCGTCAGCTCCAGCGGGACGCGGGGATGCCGCACATCTACTACGGCCTGCTCGTCGGCCTCGCCGAGGCCCCCGGGCGGCGGCTGCGGATGACCGAGCTGGCGATGCGGGCGAAGATCACCCGGTCCCGGCTCTCGCATGCGATCGCCCGCCTGGAGAAGAGCGGCTGGGTGCGCCGGGAGGACTGCCCCTCCGACAAGCGGGGCCAGTTCGCCGTACTGACCGACGAGGGCGCCGAGGTGCTCCAGCGCACCGCGCCGGGCCACGTGGCCGCCGTACGGCAGGCGCTGTTCGAGCGGCTGACCCCGGAACAGCAGCGGACCCTCGGCGAGATCATGGAGATCGTCGCCGAGGGTCTGCAGCCGAGCGACGCGGGCGCGGACCTGCCCTGGCTCCGCTGAGAAGCCGGGAACAGGTCCGCCTGCGGGTACCCCTGCGGTCGGCCGACCGGTCGCCGCCGGTCGCTCAGAGGCTCAGTGGGCGACCACCGGGATCGCCACCTCGTCCTCCGCGCCCTCGCCGGAGGCCACCGGGGTGGAGCCCGGCGTACCGGCGTTGACGAGGGCCAGGACGATCACCGAGGCCAGCACCAGCATGCCGACGGCGAACCAGATGGCGCTGGTGTAGCCGTGCACCGCGCCCTGCATCTGCACCAGCTGCTGCTGCGACGTGGAGCTCGCGGTCGCGATGTGGTCCTTGATGTACGACGTCGTCGCGGACGCGGCGATCGTGTTCAGCAGCGCGGTGCCGATCGCGCCGCCGACCTGCTGCGAGGTGTTGACCATCGCGGAGGCGACACCGGCGTCCCGGGGCTCGACGCCGAGCGTGGCGAGCGACATGGCCGGCATGAACGCCGTACCCATGCCGAGGCCGAGCAGCACCATCGCGGGCAGGATCGTCGAGGCGTACGACGAGCCGGTCTCCAGCTGGGTCATCAGCAGCATGCCCACGGCGGCGACCAGGAAGCCCGGGCCCATCAGCAGCCGGGCCGGGACCCGGGTCATCAGACGGGTGCCGATCTGGGTGGAGCCGACCATCATGCCCGCGACCATCGGCAGGAAGGCGAAGCCGGTCTGGATCGGCGAGAAGCCCTTGATGACCTGGAGGTAGTAGGTCAGGAAGAGGAAGGTGCCGAACATCGCGATGATCGCGATACCGAGCGAGAGGTAGATACCGCCACGGTTGCGGTCGGTGACCACGCGCAGCGGCAGCAGCGGCGCCTTGACCCGGGTCTCGGTGACGACGAACGCGATCAGCAGCACCGCGGAGGCCACGAACAGGCCGATGGTGGTGGCGTCGCCCCAGCCGTCGGACTCGGCGCGGGTGAAACCGTAGACCAGCGAGACCAGGCCGAGGGTGGACAGCAGTACGCCGGGGATGTCGAGCGGGTTGCGGTTGCGGCCGCCCTCCGGCTCACGGATGACGAAGTACGCGCCGAGCGCGGCGACGATGGCGAACGGGATGTTCACGAAGAACGTCCAGCGCCAGTCCAGGTACTCGGTGAGCACACCGCCGAGGATGAAGCCGACGGCGCCGCCGCCACCGGCGATCGCGCCGTAGATACCGAACGCCTTGGCACGCTCCTTGGCGTCCGTGAACATCACGGCGAGCAGGGAGAGCGCGGCCGGGGCGAGCATGGCGCCGAAGACGCCCTGGAGGGCGCGGGCGCCGAACATCATCGCGCCGCTGGTCGCCGCACCGCCGAGCGCGGAGGCGGCGGCGAAGCCGGCCAGGCCTATGACGAAGGCCCGCTTGCGGCCCCACAGGTCGGCGATACGGCCGCCGAAGAGCAGCAGGCCGCCGAAGGCGAGGGCGTAGGCCGTGACGACCCACTGCCGGTTGCCGTCGGAGATGCCCAGGTCGGTCTGGGCGGAGGGCAGCGCGATGTTCACGATGGTGGCGTCGAGGACGACCATCAGCTGGGCGAGCGCGATGAAGACGAGCGCTTTCCAGCGGTTGGCGTCACCGGACGATGCCGGTGCGCCGGGAGCCTTGGCGGCTGTTTCTGACATGGGGGTACCCACTTCGTGACTTCGTGACTTCATGACTTCGTGACGGAAAAAGCGATGCGTGTGGTGGTGCGTGTGGTGGTGCGTCAGGTCAGGGACCGGCGGACGGCCCCGGACTCATCGCGGTCCGGACCGCCGACCGGTGATGCCGATGACTCCTTGGCGCCGTCGGTTCCATCGGTTCCATCGGCGCCGTCGGTGGCGTCGGCGCCGTCGGTGGCGTCGGCGCCGTCGGTGGCGTTGATACGCGGGTGGGTCAGGCCTGGCGGAGGTCCTCCATGGTCACGGCCGTGCCCGGCAGGACGGACGGGGCGGGGGCCCGCAGCCCGTCCAGGAACAGCTGCAGATGACGGTGGACGAAGCGGTCGTTGATCAGGCAGCCGGTGCCGGCCGGGGGCCGGCTGAGCTGGGCCACGGCGATCATCACATCGCCGACGCCCACGTCCGGACGGAGCCGTCCGGACGCCTTGGCGCGGTCCATGAGCTGCCCGATGAGCTGCTCGCACCGCTCGCGCGCCGCTTCCAGGTCGGGATGGTTCTTGTCGAAGGTGCCGGCGACCATCGGGCACAGCGCGCTGATCCGCTCGTCGGCGGTGGCGTGCACGAATCTCTCCAGCGCCTCGAAGGCGTCCCCGGTCTCCGCGAGGGCCTGCTCGGCCGCCTCGGACGTCCGGTCCATGACGGAGCAGACGACCTCGCGGACGAGCGCGTCGCGGTCGGGGAAGTTGCGGTACACCGTGGCGTTGCCGACGCCGGCCCGGCGGGCGATCTCGTCGAGCGGCACGTCGGGGCCGTACTCGGTGAACATCTCCCGGGCGGCGGTGACGATCCGCTCCCTGTTGCGCAGGGCGTCGGCGCGGGGCCGGGGTGCCTTGCGCACGGCTGGGGTCGCGGTCGCGGTGTGCACGGTGCGCTCCTGGTTGGTCGGGTGACGGTCTGCTGGATGGCTTCCGCGATCCGGGGACCAGGTCCCCGTTTCGCTCGGACACAGGTCCAAACGGGGATCCGGTCCCCGGTTATTTCCGCGACTTCCATCAATTCGATGTGACCTGAGCCACACCTGCCTGTCCGGCGCATCCCACGATCGGCCCCTCCAGCGCGCGCCCGCCGCCCCCTCGACACAGGGTGATCGAGAGGGTGCAGCCGGAGACCGGCGGCTGCCGTGGAGCGAAAGGTCCATGCATGCAGCCGCAGCCCAGCCGCCGTATATGCCTGCCCGGCCACCGCACGGACCGCCCCGGCCGTGGTCCGTGGCCGCGGAGCCGACGCATACGCGGGCGGGCGGCGCGCGGACCCGCGACCGCCCGGCGCCGGGCGGTCTCCCTGGCCGCGGTGACCGTGCTGACCCTCGCGGTCGGCACCTCGGCGGGCACCGGACGCCTCGCGACGGCGCCCACCCCGGCCGGCGCCGGCCCGATCGCACTGGCCCGCACCTCCGCCCTCGGCCCCTGCATGATCAGCGGCGGCCACGAGGTCCAGATGACCGAGGGCGTCCCCACGCCCGGCGGCTACGCCCGCTCCACCGGCACCGTGCACGCCCTGACCCTGATGGTCGACTTCCCCGACGCGCCCGGCCAGGGCAGCGCGCTCGACCGCTACCACGAGTTCTTCCCGCAGACCCAGGACTGGTTCCGCACCGCCTCCTACGGCAAGCTCGACTACGAGCCCGCGGCCCCCATCGACCACTGGCTGCGGATGCCCAAGCCGTTCCGGGCGTACGGGATAGAGCGCGGCGCGCCCTTCGACCCCGGCTACCGGCAGCTGGTCCAGGACCTGGTGGCCGCCGCCGACCCCGACGTGGACTTCCGGTCGTACGACCTGCTGAACGTACTGGTCACCCCGAACGCCGGCCCCTCCGCGCTCGACACGGTCCTGTCGGTGACCTTCGCCGGCAACACCGACGCCCCGGTCGCCGACGGGGTCCCGGTCGCCAACGCGTCCTTCGTCTACTCCCGCCAGGACGACGGCTCCGGCTCCTACGCCAGCACCGGCTACCGGGTGCTCCCGCACGAGAACGGCCATGTCTTCGGCCTGCCCGACCTCTACACCCAGGAGGGCGGCGGCGCGGTCGGGCACTGGGACATCATGAGCGAGGACTGGGGCGCCGACAACGACCTCCTCGGCTGGCACAAGTGGAAGCTGGGCTGGCTCGACGCCGACCAGGTCAGCTGTGCGGCGGCGCACGGCGGCACCGAGTACACGCTCACCCCGCTCTCCGTTCCCGGCGGCCGCAAGATGGTCTTCGTCCCGGTCGACGCCCGCACCGGCTACGCCCTGGAGGTGCGGGCCAAGGGCGGCAACGACGAGGAGGTCTGCCGGCCCGGCGTCCTCATCTACAAGGTCGACGCGAACGTCGACACCGGCCGCGGACCGATCAAGGTGTACGACGCCCACCGCGACTCCGGCGGCTGCACCCGCAGCCCCAACGTCCAGGCGGAACTCTCCGACGCCCCGTTCGGCCAGGGCGAGAGCTTCAAGGACCCGCGCAACGGGATCGAGGTACAGGTGACGGAGGCGAACGGAGACGGGAGCTACCGGGTACGGGTGACGCGGAGGTAGGCGAGGGAGAGCGGCCGACGGCCGGAACCACTCCCCGGGAATCCGACCATCAGGACCACGCCCCGGGGAGCCGACCGTCAGAACCCTTCCCCGGGGAGCCGGCCGTCAGAACCACACCCCCGGGAATCCGGCCGTCAGGACCGCGTCCCAACGCCCCGGGGAGTCGGCCCGGGAGGGCGGCCCCGGGGGTACTCGGCCCGGCCGGGGTTTACGGTGGGCGTGCCCTGATCGTCGTAGCGCGGACGCGGAAACCGCCGTGGAGCAGACGCGGAAGCCTCCGTGCCGGAGAGCCGAAGCCGCCGCCGTACCGGAGGTACCGGAGAGTCCATGACCACCCCCTTGCCCCCCGCCTCTCCGTCCTCATCCTCATCCTCATCCTTCGCCTTCTCCTCCGTCTCTCCCGCGTCCCCCGGTTCCGTCTCCGGGCCCTCGCACGAGCCTCCGCCGGCCGAGCCGCCGCCGGCCGAGGCGGTCGCACCGCTCATCCGGGGCGTGGCCGTGCTGGGGGCGCTGACCGAGGCGGGCGGGACGCTGAGCGCGAGTGCGCTGGAACGGCGTACGGGGCTCGCCCGCTCCACGGTCGACCGGATCACCGCGACCCTCGCCCGGATGGGATACCTCCGCCAGGACGGCCGGGACGCGGTGCTCGCCCCCCGTGTCATGGAGCTGGGCAACGCCTACCTGGCCGCGCTGCGCCTGCCCGCGCTGCTGGACGGACAGGCGGACGCCCTCGCCGACGAACTGGACGAGTCGGTCTCGCTCGCGGTCGCCGACCGGGACGGCATCCGTTTCATCCACCAGGCGACCCGCCGCCGCGCGATGTCCGTCAGTTTCCGCATAGGCGACCTGCTCCCGGCCGAACGCACCGCCCCGGGCCCGCTGTTCGCGGCCGAGTGGACGCAGGAGGAGTGGGCGGCCTGGCGGACCCGGCGCGCGACGGACCCGACGGACGCGGGCTTCCCCGCCGTACCGCCGAGAGCGGCCGGTGCGCCTGACGACTTCGAGGCACGGGCGGACCGGGCCCGGCGGGACGGCTGGGCCCTGGACGACCAGCTGGTCGAACCCGGCCTGGTCGCGGTGTCCGTCCCCGTGCGCGACCCGGGCACGGGACGGGTCGCGTGCGTGGCGAACGTCGTCAGCCACACCTCCCGCCACACGGCGGCGGACCTGCGCGAAACCCTGCTCCCCCGGCTGCGTACGGCGGTGGCGGCGATGGAGGCGGAGCTGCGCGAGGCGCCCCCGGCGGAGGGCGGGCCGGCCCCCGCGGACCTCGCCGGGTGGACCACGGCGTCCAAGCACGAGCTGGGCCGCGACTTCGTGGAGTCGCTGGCCCGCGGTCTGACGGTGCTCACCGCGTTCGGCGAGGGCCGCTCCGCGCTGACCCTGACGGACGTGGCGAAGGCGACCGGCCTGGCGAGGGCCACGGCACGGCGGGCACTGATCACGTACGAGCACCTGGGCCTGGTGACGGCACGCGACCGCGAGTTCACCCTCACCCCGCGGGTCCTGTCCCTCGGCTACCCTCCCCTCTCCCGCACCACCCTCGCCCGCCTGGCGACCCCCCACCTGCGCGCCCTCGCGGACCACCTCCAGGAACCGACGGCACTCGCGGTACTGGCACCCGGCGCGAAGGACATCCAGTACGTGGCGGTGGAGGCCGCGAGCCGTGTCCTGACGGTGGACATCACGGTCGGCACCCGCCTCCCGGCCCGCCGGACCTCACTCGGCCGGGTCCTCCTCGGCCTCGACGACGCCGGCGGGTACGCCTTGTCCGACGAGGAACTGGAGTCGGGGCTGCGCTCCATCGCCGTACCGGTACGGGACCGCGTCGGCCGCCCGGTCGCCGCCCTCAACGTGGCCACCCACGCGGCCCGCCGCTCCCTGGAGGAATGCGTCACCGAGGTCCTCCCGGCCCTGCTCACCACAGCGGCCCAACTACAAACCGACCTCCACACCGCCTCCCGCTTCAGCCCGGTACCGGTCTCCTGACAACTCCCTGACACCAGAAGACACGGAAGGCCCCTCCCCCACCCAGGAGAAACCACCACCCGAGCCACCCTGCGGCGCCATCCACGCCCACCGCGCCCAGCCACCGGCCCCCACCGCGCCAGCCGCTACACTGTGGGCGACGGCACAGCTGCAGCCCAGCCTGCCATCACCAGCCTTCGTAGCTCAGGGGATAGAGCACCGCTCTCCTAAAGCGGGTGTCGCAGGTTCGAATCCTGCCGGGGGCACCAGGCAAAAGGCCCCGGACCGATCATGGTCCGGGGCCTTTGACATCTACTTTTGACATCAACGAGGGCGGTCAGCCGCGACCGGGGCGCCGTTTCCTGAGTAGCCGGTCCATGTGGCTCATGGCTTCGCGCTGGGTGTCCTGCACAACGTGCGTGTACACGTCCATGGTGATGCTGATCTGGGAGTGTCCGAGGATCTCCATCACGACGCGGGGCGCGACCCCGGCCGCCGTGAGGAGAGTGGCGGTGCCGTGGCGGGCGTCATGCAGCCGGATGACGCGGAGGCCGGCGGACTCGGCGACTCGGGTGAAGGAGCGGTAGAGGTTGCGCGGCTCGACCGGGCGACCGGTGCGGGTGGCGAAGACGTAGTCCGATGCCTGCCACCTCTCCCCCGCCTTGGTGCGGGCGGCTACTTGCCTCATGTGGTGCCAGCGCAACGGCGCGATGCAGAGGGCGGGCAGCGGGACAGCACGCCGACGGCGGCTCTTCGGGTCGTCGTCGTACAGGACGCCACGGCGGCGCTGTACCTGGTGCCGCACGTAGAGCACGCGGTTGTCGAGGTCGAGATCAGACCAGCGGAGGCCGACGATCTCTCCTCGGCGCAGGCCCATGGTGATGGCGAGGACGAAGGCCGCGTAGAGCGGGTCCTTGCGTGACGCGGCGAGGAAGTCGAGCGTCTCGTCCAGGGTCCAGGGGTGCAGCTCAGCCGTAGCCGTGCGCGGCGGCTCGACCAGCTTGGCGACATTGCGCGTGATGAGTTCCTCCCGGCAAGCGGAGGACAGCGCGGATCGCAGAACTCGGTGTGATTCCTTGGCGGTTGCGGCCGTGGTCTCCTTCTCCAGGCGGACGAGGAAGCGGCGGACGTCGGCGACACCGAGCGATTCGAGGCGCTTGGAACCGAGGAGCGGCACGAGGTAGAGCCGCATGTGTGCCTCGTACTTGTCGAAGGTGCTGAGCTTCCGTCGGGGCTTGATGACGTTGTCCAGCCAGTACGGCAGCCACTCGGAGAGCTTGGCGGACTTGGTGGGTACGGGGATGCCCTGATCCACCTTGTCGAGCAGCGCCCGGCGCTTGGCGTCGCATTCCGCCCAGTCCTTGCCGTAGGCGAACTTTCGAGCACTGGTGCCGTCCGGCTGGAGCACGTAGACCGCGCACTGGAAGCGGCCGTCCTTGCGCTTGGTGATGGTGCCGGCGCCGTTCGGGTTGCGCTTGCGCTGAGTGGCCATCAGGCAGCCTCCTCCAACTGGCCGAGGACGAAGTCCCGAACGGCATCAGCGGGGATGCGACGGGCGCCGTCGATCTTGATGGAGACGAGGCGGTGCGACCGGATGAGGTCATAGACCTTGGAGCGCCCGAGCTTGAGCCGGGCCATGACCTCCGGCACGGTCAGGAGTTCGGCGGTGGCGGTGGTCATGCTGCGGTTCCCTCCTCGGTGAGCCTGTCGCGCAGGGCGTCGCGAGCGGTCTCGCGGTTGGTCTGGAGATCGCGGGCGATGGTGGCGGCGAGGGCGGCTTCGCCCGGGGTGTGGCCGTGGCCGGCGTATTGCCAGTCGGTCAGGACGAGGACGGTGTCCGGCTCACGGTCGTCGAGGCCGAGGGCGGAGGCCTCTTGGGCAGCGCGGTAGTCGGCGCGTTCCTGGCGGAGGGCGCCGAGGGTGGTGGAGTAGGTGCGCGACTTGGACGAGAAGTGGCCGCGGAAGCCGAGCATGTGCGCCCAGGCCCAGAGACGTCGGTCCGGGTAGAGGCCGTCCAGGTCGCGGCAGGCGGTGATGAGTCGGCGGGCGTGGTCGGGGACGTGGTGGCGGTCGAGTTCGGCGAGTTCGCCGATACGGCGGTCGAGGGTGCCAGTGTTCTCGGCGGCTTTGGTGGCGTACTTGGCCACGTAGGAGGCGACGGCCTGTTCGGTGATGTCGGAGCCGTCGCCGAAGGCCTTGACCGGTCGGACGTCGAGTTGCCGACCCCATCGGAAGGTTCTGGCGGGTTGGTCGGCGGCGGCCGGGACGGAGACGGACGTGTACGAGTGCGCGGCGGCGGCGCGGGCCGCGTCGGTGAGGAGGTCGACCGTGGCCCAGGCGGACGGCGGCGTGCCGGGGCCGTCGGGGCCGTCGAGGCGGATGACCGCGTGGAAGTGGAGGGCGCCGCGCTTCTGGAATTCGGCGACCTTGCCGTACGAGACGCGGAGATGGTCGGCGAGTTCGCGGCGGGGCAGGCCGGCGCGGGCGGCGAGTTCGCGACGGAGGCGGGTGGTGAAGCGCTGCCAGAGCTGACCGGCGTGGTTGTTGAAGAGGACAGCGCCCGCGTAGTCGTAGGTGTCCGGGTCGAGAGCGGTGCCCAGCTCGGAGGCGTCGGGGGTGTGTGGCGTGCCGCAGCGGCAGGTGCCGCCGTGGTCGGGGCGGTTGTGAACCGGGCCGAAGGAGGGGGCGGTGAGGGTGGTGAAGACCCGCGGGTGGTCGCGGACGGCGGCGGGGATGTCGCGGCGGTCGTCTCCGGCGAGACCGGCGCGGATCAGGTGGTAGGTATCGCCCGCGTAGGTCCAGGCGCAGGAGGGACAGCGGGAGGCGCGGCGGTTGCCGCAGGCGAGGCGGAGGCGTCCGCCCGGTTCGGTGGCGGTGGAGTAGTGGTGCAGGGTCTCGCCGGTGGTCCTGTCCTTGTGGAGGGTCCAGCCGGTGAGGTGGATCGGGTCGGAGCAGCCGCCGGTGCGGCGGATCTGGTCTTCCCAGCGGGTGTAGTCGGCGGCCGAGGCGACCCGGAGGACGTCCCGGAGGGTGGTCGGGTCGAGTGGCGGCGGGGTGGGCGCGGGCGTCTTCTGTGTCGCGGGTGAGGCCCGGTGGGCCATGCTGGAGGTTCCTTCCGGTTGCGAGATCGATCGGCGGGGACGGCTCCCGGGCGGCGGATGCTTGGTGGTATCGAGGCCGCCCGGGGGCCGGTCAGCGGCGCTTGGCCTCGGAAGCGAGCAGAGAGCGCAGGACGACCGCGCAGACGGCGACAGAAGCGCCGGTGATGGCGACCGCCAGGAGCAGGGAGACAAGGACGGCGCCGACGACCAGGACGACGGCCGTACCGCCGCCGACCAGGGCGAGGGCGGTGCCGGGGGTGAGTTGGACGACCGGGCGGGACGGCGGCGCGGGAACGGCGACCGGTGCCGGCGGGACCGGAGCGGCCTGGATGCCGGGGGTGATGGTGGTCGGGTGGATGACGGCGGCCGGGGTGGTCAGGCCGGTGGGCTGCGGCATGGTCGGGAGCTTGGGCCGGAGCATGGGCAGTTCTCCTTTCGCGGCGGGTTACTTGACGGCGGTGTTGATGAGCGGGGCGAAGATGCTGTCGGCGAGGAGGTAGCCGCCGAGGAGGAGCACGCAGATCAGCCACCAAGGCGGGCGGATGAGCTTGACGCCGAGGTAGCCGACGGCCAACAAGGCGAACCAGAGCGGAACTTGCATGGCCGGTGGCCTCCTAAGCGACGCGGCAGCGATGCGTACGGGCGGCGAGCTGGGCGGCGGTCTGGCTGGAGTAGTCGGCGGACCAGCCGCAGCGGTCGGCGGTGCAGACGGCGGCGTGCGTGGTGCGGCCGTTGCGGTCGCGGTGGGTGCCGATCTGTACGGGGCCGATCCGCATCAGGGAGTGGAAGTTGTCGCGGGCGGGCATGTCAGTCGTTCTCCTTCCGGGCGGTCGTCGGGTCGGGAAAGGTGGCGCGGATACCGGCGGCGGTGGCCGGGTCGGGGGTGCGCTTGGCGGCCTCCTCGGCGAGCAGGTGGGCGAGGTAGGGCCGACCGGCTACGGCCATCTCGCGGGCGCTGTCGAGGTAGTCGGCAGCGGTCAGGGCAGCGGGGTCGCGGGTCATCCGTTGTCCTCCTTCCGGTGTCTCTCGCGGGTCAGGTGAGATGGGCTGCGATGGCGTCGGCGAGGTGAGGCGGGACGCCGAGGCGTGAGCGGAGGGTGTCGGGGTCGATCGGGGATCCGGTGCGGGCGCGGTACTCGTCGGCGACTTTGCGGGCGTGGTCGACGAGGACGGCGGGGACCTGGGGCACCGGCCCCGCAGCGGTCGTGACTTCTGGCGCGGGGGCCGCGTCGGGCGCGGGCATGGATTCCGGCGCCGACTGCTCAGCGTCAGGCGTGTCCGGGACGAAGGCCGACGGAATCAGCTCCGGCTCCGGCTCGGCAGGCGACGAGTGAGCGAGGAGCGTGCCGCCGAGGAAGGCGAGCGCGGGCCATCCGGCGATGCCGAGGCGGAGCAGGGCGGGCGGATCGGTCAGGTCGAGGAACCCTGCGGTGGCGACGTTGGCGCCGAGCGAGGCGAACAGCGCGATGACGAACCAGCACCAGGCCAGCCGGGACGGCCCTTCGCTGCGCAGCCGCCGCCAAGCCGCGACCAGGAGCAGGTCGACGCTGACCGGGTAGGCCCAGGCCTTCCAGCCGTTCTGTCCGGCAGCGGCGGCCAGGTCGTGCAGGTGGGCAAAGGACAGGGCACCGGCGATCACGGCCTGAATCAGAACCGCGTCGACCCGGAGACCGTGACGGGCACCCATCAGACATCGCCCGGGTAGGCGGGGCCGCCGTCGGGGTCCTGGTCGTCAGGGAACATGCCGGGCGGCGGCTCGGGCAGCGAGACGGCGAGGGACGGGCTGACGACGTCCACGAAGTCGAGGTCGGCGCCGGCCATGTCGGCGTAGAGGGCGAGTTGGCCGAGCAGGAGCACGGTCCGGGCGAAGTCCTCGCAGTCCGGGCACATGGCGGGTCTCCCTTCATTTGGGCATGGCGGGGTAGGGACGCGGCGCGAAGGCGGTCACGCCGACCGTGAGGAGCGGTAAGAGATCAGGCGGTGGCCGAGGACGCCTTGACCAGCGGCACGGACTCGGCGTCGGAGCCGAGGAGAACGGGCCGGAACGGGGCCAGCTCGGGCAGGTCCGGGGTCCGGTCGGCGTGCCGGTTGCAGATGTTCACGGCCTGGCGGAGCGAGGTGTGCGGGGCGCGGATACGGTGCCACCCGCCGGAGGAGTCGCCCGCGATGGCGAGACCCCGCATCTCGGCCGGGATCTGGATGGCGGCGAGAACGGCGTCCGGGGAGATGTCGCCGAAGGCCATGTTGGCGGACGATTCGTCGTTGACGCGGTGGGCGGTACGGCCGGTGAGCTGGGCGCGAAGCATGGTGATGCCCTTGCCGAGTTCGGAGCCGAAACGCTGCCCGCAGATTTCGAGGTAGATGCCGGCCGCGCGGCCGAGTTGGGCGAGGCGAACCAAAGCGGTGACGATGCGATCCCGGCGCTTCTCCTCCTCCTTGCTTGCATACAGGGCGAGTTCGGCGACCTCGTCGACCAGAACCACGACCGGCACCGGGCGCAGCTCATCGGGCAGGTCCCAGATGTCGGCGGCGATCTCCGCATCCGGTACGTCGGAGGTGATCCGCTGCTGTGACCGGATGAGCTGATAGACACGCTCCATCCGTGCCACCAGCGCATCGAGCACTTCGGCGGCGGTGTCGGGGTCATCGGCCAGCGCGGAGAACCGCCGGGCCAGCGGGAACAGTTCAACTCCCTGCTTGCAGTCGATGCCAACGAGTGCGACGTCCATCGGAGCGAGCCCGGCGACCAGGTTGCGTTGGTAGACAGACTTGCCGGACTCCGTGGCACCGAGGGTGAGGGCATGGGGTATCGCACGGTAGTCGCGGTAGTGCACCGAGCCGTCCTGCCGCAGCGCGACCGGCACCCGCATCGGCCGCGGGTCGGTCTCGGCCGGCATCTGCACCCGCTTGAGCACGTCATAGCCGGTCATCCGCACTTCGACGACTCCGGAACGCAGTTCCCGCGAGGTGACGCCGTACATGGAGAACGAGTGCCGGAGCCGGTCCGAGGCTGCGGCGATGTCGAAGGCGTCCTGTCCGGGGCGGAGCTTAAGCCGCAGGACGAGGCCGGTACGGGTAGGCCGCAGCCGCAGGATGCGCGGCGGACGCAGCTCCGGGATCGGCCGGTTGGTGGCACGGGCCAGAGCGAGCCGCCACCGGGCGGGCGGGACGGTCAGCCCGCACGCGTCCATCACGGAGCTGTACCGGACCAGGACCCGCACCACGGCCAGCGTGACCCCGAAGGTCAACCAGTACCAGGCGGGGCGCCGCCACCGCAGGAGACCCACGGCAGCGACGACCAGCACCAGAGCGACCGTGAACCCGGTCATGATCAGGCCGCCTTGGACCCTGCGGCAGCACTGGCGAGCGAGGTCACCGCGACCGCCCGGAACGCGATGCCGTGCCGCTTCTGGCCGTTGAAGTCGTTCTCCCACGGCCGGGCGATGAGCCCCGTGAGCGCGACCGGCGTACCCATGGCCAGCTCACCGGAGATGCCCGGCTCCGGGACGGTGATGGACAGGATCTCCACCTCCTCATTCGCCGCGAACATCACGTCCACCGTCATCAGCTTCGCCCCGGTCTCGGTGTCAGTGGCGATCTCGCCGGTACGGCGGTCACGCACCTTGACCTGCGGGGACTTGGCGACCATGACAACCGCGCCGGAGGTGTCGACGGGAATCTGACGCACAGAGAACTCCGCCACTCATGTACATGAGTGACATGGAGAAGAGTGCATCACTCCTGTACATGAGTCAACCCGCCACGAAGAAGAACTCGCGACGGGCTGTGAGGAGTTGAGCGGGCGTCAGTCGCCGGCAGGGATCCGGTACTCGAAAACGAACTGGTCAGCGGCCATGAGGGTGTCGCACACCTCGACCACGAGGCCCGCGGTCGTACGAGCTTCCCGGATCAGGTGAACCACCGGAGCCCCCGGGCTCAGCGCCAGCTCCGTAGCTTCCGCCTTGGAGGCCGGCCGCGCTTGCAGCGTCTCGACGAACTCCGCGAACTCATGCCCGTGGTCTTCCAGTCGGGCGTAGATGCCACCGCCGCCGGGGTTCTCGGCGAACAGCTCGGGGATGTCCTTCACGACGTCCCAGGGCAGGTAGGACGTGGCGGTCTCGACCGGCGTGCCGTTACGGAAGTACAGGCGCCGACGAGCCAACACCTGTGCACCGGCGGGGACGCCCAGGCGCTCGGCGGCATCCTCGGGCGCTTCCATGGGCCCGATGTAGAGGACGCTCACCTTGGCCGTGGCCCCGGACTGCGCGGACTCCGCGAGGTAGGCCGCCTGCCCACCCTGCCGGAGCGAGCGCCGGAAGCGATCAGAGGAGCGGTGCCGCACCGGGGGCCGGTTCTTCACGATCGAACCCTTGCCGTGCCGGGTCTCGACCAGCCCGCTAGCCCGCACCTCGACCATGGCCTTACGGATCGTCCCGCCGGACACGCCGTAGCGATCCACCAGCTCGGACTCACTCGGCACCATGTCACCAGGCTTGAGAACCCCCGCCCGGATCTGCTGCACGATCTCGTCCGCGATCTGCACGTACCGAGGCCCGGTGCCGACCCCTCCCGCCGCAGTTCCCATAGTCCTTCTCTGCCTCCTATGCTCCTCTACATGAGTCAACCACAGGAAGCGACACCCTCCCCCCTGCACTCCGTGTCCGTAGCCGGAGCAGTGGTGCGCGAGGACGGCCGCCTCCTGGCGATCCGCCGAGCCGACAACGGCACCTGGGAACTCCCCGGCGGCATCCTTGAACTCAGCGAGACCCCTGAAGCCGGCGTCGCCCGCGAGGTCCTGGAGGAGACCGGCATCCACGTCGAGATCGACGAACTCACCGGGGTCTACAAGAACACGACCCGAGGCATCGTCGCCCTGGTCTTCCGCTGCAAGCCCTCCGGCGGCACCGAACGCACCTCCAGCGAATCCACCGCCGTCTCCTGGCTCACCCCCGCCGAGGTCAGCGACCGCATGTCCGAGGTCTTCGCGGTCAGACTCCTCGACGCCCTGGACGACAACGGCCCCCACGTCCGCAGCCACGACGGCAAGCGCCTCATCCCAGCGGGATAAAACCTTCTCTCCATCATCAAGGCGGCTCGCTCCGCTCCCCGCGCGCGGCCCGGCCCCCGGCCGGACCTGCGCTCCTGCCTTCGTCCCGCTCCAGCCCGGCCGGCGCCCGTGCCGCGCTCACGGCAAGGAGCCGACACGTAGGAAGCTTGCAAGGCCTCATGATCACTCGCGCCCAAACCAGCTCTCGCTGTGCCCCTAGACCGACCCAGTCAGCAAGCGATCTGCGATATTCAAGACCACGTATTCGCAGCCAGCCAGCCAATCATCGATTACTGCGCTCTGCTCGCTCAGAGTCAGGATGATTTGCGTCTTCTGCCCACTGCCAGTGAGCGTCGAGCAGGAGCGCAAAAATGATTCCATCGCTCTCGGCTCGATGTCATACATCCGAGGGCCATCTAGTAGCAGGAGGCCAGGATGGCGGCCACCCATGCTTAGGCTCACCTGCACAAGGCTCAACAAGTATGCCCAGCGCAGTTTCAGCCCATCGCTAGCTGATCCCTGAAATCCGAGATCACTGTCGCCATGAGCTGGCCGCATACCTTGCGGATCGATCGTAATCTCATTCGGAGCGAATACCGCAAACCCGAATTTCGCCAAGAAACCCCTAAGGGAACGCTGCCAAGCTTCTAGCTTTCCGGCGTCCGCCTCCGAGAATACTTCATCTCCCAGGGAATCCAGTTCCCGTTTCAGCAGACGAGCCCTACTTTGAACATCCAGCATATCGTTTATGGTAACTTGCGCATTGTCCCGGAGGCGAATCAACTCACGGTACCGGGACTCGGCGGAAATCTTCTTCTGAAGCTGTGCAATGGAGACGTTAGGGGCTTCCGCCTCCAGATCCGCCTGAATTGCACGAATTCGCGCCCGAGCCTCGCTCGCCTCTTGCTCAAGAGCCCCGCGCGCCGCCTTGTTTGCCCGTGAACTGCGCTCAGCATCATTGATGACATTTGAAATTGTCTCCAGCTGCTGATCAACCAGGGCTGCACTCTCACCTGTTGTAAGTACTGGCGCTCCGCTCAAACTCTCAGTACCGTCGAGTGATTGCCGACATGTTGGACAATCACGGTGTGCGATGGCATGAGCAGAGAAGTCTGCTCCAAGACCTTCCAAGGCTCGAATATCCTTGTATCGCCTCTGCTCCTGTTCCAGCAGGCGTCGCCTTTTTTCCAGAACACCCCGCTGCATGTCCATCATATTGGCAGAGTCATCAAATGCCTGCAATTCCAGCGTGATGACGCGTAGCCTCTCCCGGGTTTCCATAAGTGTCGCATTTAGGGCAGCTAGTTCTGGTTCATTGAACCTTGCCTGCCGATTAACGTCCAATTCCTGAATATTGGACTGTAGATTTGCGAGCATCTGCTCAAGACTCAACCATTGATCCTCATGAAAGATCGTCAGTGCCTGGCTGGCGTCTAGCTGCCCGTCTTCGGCACCAAAAAGGGCGCTCCGGTAGAAGGCTGCGGAGCCGAACTCACCCGTAGCTACTACCCTGGCATTGGACACATGCGCTGCCGCGTCCAAAGCACTGCGGAGCGCCGCATACTCAGCTCGCAAGACGGATAGTCCCTGTTGCAGCTCAGATCGACGTCGCGCTCGTTCCATAACATCGAGATTCAGGTAAAACTCGATGGACCGCCTCAGGGGTTCCCTAATCTGATACTGCGTGGGCATTCTGGGAATGATGCCAGACCACCCTTGCTTTTGCTCTACGAAGAAGAGAGCAGCCAGCACCTGTAGATATAGTGGTACGTCTCTCCCGCCGTAAGTGGGAACTATGGGTAGCTCCCACCCAAGGAATCGGGCTAGGAAGTTGTGGAATCCACCCTCATTCTGAGCTGTGCCTCCTCTGCCTACGTAGAAGTACCGAGGCTGAGGCACATCAGCCTCACCCCTGGACAGCAACGCGCCATCCCAGACCGTGATTAGATCCGACTTAATTCCCTCTGGCGGGACTGGGTAGCGCCGCAGAGTGATGGAACTCCGCTCATTGGCGATTTCAAGGTCAATCCAAGACTGCCGTACTGGCCGTTCAGCACCATTTACACGGACGCTACGCGTAAGCGCAGTAGTCAGGATTCCTTGCTTACCGGGCTTGAGTGCTCCCTCAAGTCCTAGCGCATACATGATTGAGTTGAGCAGCAGAGTCTTACCTGAGCTGTTTTTGGCCCGAATTACGGTCAGGCCATCGCCAAAGCGCGCGTGGAAGCTAACGGTCCCCTCAGGGGTCACTGAATTGATCGAAACGGCCGAGATGCGCAACAAGGCTAGCTCCTTAACGAATTAGCGCAATCGCGCGCTTCAGCTTGGCCGTGGAAAGGGGCAGCAAGCGGTCCATGAACGACTTCTCTTCCGAGAAGATATCCGGATCTTGCTTCAGTGCCTCCGCGAACCTTTGCCCCTTGTCCAGTAGGGCGACCCGCCCTTTCTGAGAAATTGAAATCAATCCTTCGGCGCGCGCAAGGCGGATCGTCAACTCTAGTGATGGTTCTAGATTGAAAGATCCGATCCCTGCAATGAAGGCGCCGTCCCACCACGCCAGAAAACGTGCCCTAGTTGTTGGAGTTCTTAGAGCATGGGTTAGTACACTAAGATCGTCGATGTCGGCAGTTGAACCGCGGAATTGACTGAGAACGAGCACCAGAGCACTAAGTCGCCAGGTTGTATCACTCGTTGGTGGAACGGGGCGCGGCCGACTCCTGAATACAATGGGTTGGCTGCTAATTTCTTGTGTCATTGTTCGAGGATCAGAGGACATCTCAACCCGCCTCCTCAAAGTCTAGAGGGCATTGCTGCAGCCAGTCGGTTACCGCCATTAGCGCAATGCTTTCCGCGTTACTTTTTGCAATACCTGGAACTACTTGCTCTACGCGAACCCGAACTTCATCGATGACCGCTCCCAAGACCTTATGAGGTTGATCTCCCGGCCCGTAAGCGAGAAGCAACCCTCGCTCAACGCTTGCGATGCAATCGATGATTTGCTGGTGTACTTCGGGGATCGATTCCAAGTACCGGTCGAGCAGACCCTCGCCGGCCAAGTGGCTGCCCAGGAGGCTAGCCCGATACGTCGCCCGCCTTTCCGGATTGGCCAGTTGAGGGATGCGCGCCAATTTTTCATCCATGTCGGAAATCAACGGACTCTGGACCTGGCGAAAATCGATTCCATCGGGGGTTATTTTGGGCACCGGCGCCGGAACACCCACTGGTGCCGGAAGGACGGGCCCGCGGCGGAGAATCTCCGCCGACTCTCGATAGTCCGCCAACTCATGGACATCGATCATGAAGTCATTTGTAGCGTACGGCAAATTTGCTTGCCGTACAACCGTCGCCTTTTCACTACAATGTTGTACTGTTTTGTGAGACTCGTGTCGCGGCGTGAAAAGGATCCATGATCTAATCTTCACACTGTCGAAAAGCCTCGAAAGCTCCGTCTTGTTCTTGATGAATTTATTGATATCTGCTGTGATCTTGTCGCGGTGATTGCTGTAAAGTGCACGCGGACTAAGGTCAGGGTTTTCTGGGCAGTAACACTGATAGACGATTCCGCTTCGCGTAAAGCACTCGATCCCGAGATCACCGCGATCTTGGTCCGGGACCTTGATCACGTTGTCGGCGCCATGCTGCTGCCGGAGCAGACGGATGGCCCACTCTTGCCATGAGTTTGGATCCCAGATCCAACCGGATGCCCCTGTCACAGACCAGATCATATGGATCTGCGGCGCATTCCGTAACGCCCTCGCTACGTTCTGATGCGTCCGACGCAGCAGCAGCCCGGTCAGGACCCGGCAGCACCCCAGCTGAGCAGGTTACTGAGCCAGCCAGCAGGGCTTCTCGTAACCAGGAAGGAGCAGCCATGCGCACCCCCGCTCGCGTGATCGACTTGATCTGAACGGTACGGCCCGCGCTGCGAACGTGTGCAAGCCTGTGGATAACTCGGCCTATCGCGTTCCACACGGGTGGCTCGCGCCCCCGTTGTGGTGCTTCGGGGCATTGAAGTCCTCGTCCAATGCCTCGCTGCCACGGCTCTGCCGTCACGACTTGCTCTGATGGACGTTACTGAGCAGCGTGGCTGAGGCCGGTGGGGGTACAACGGGCACACGCGCGCCGGATCGGTTGGCGTACCCGCCGTCGTGGCGCACTGTCGTCGGCTGAGGCACAGACACCAAGGTTCTGCCTTCTCTGCTCAGGAGGAGGGCGTCGAGCCGACAGAGGGGCCAAGGTGAAACGGGGAGCCGGAAGCCGTTGCGGAGGGGGCCCGGGTTGGTGCCCAGGCTCCCCTCCCCGCCAGGACGATCGTTGTCGTCAAGTGCCGGTGGCGTCCCGCCAGGTGGTGTAGCGGATCAAGGCGTCGGAACCCGCAGGTCATCGCCGCATTCAGCGGGGTTCGGGGCCGCCCATGGCGCTGACGGCAGGTCAGCCGCTGCGCGACCCGGGAGCCGTGCCCCATGGGGTGGCCGACGTGCGGCTTACCGGAACGCGTCGAGCAAGGTCGCTTACACCACGAAGCGGGACACGACCCAAGTGCCCTTTCGCCCGCTCCTTTTCACTCGCCCTGCGATTCGCTCACCGCCAGGAGGTGACCGCGGCTGGTCGCGACGCGAAGGACGTCTCGCAGGGCGCCAGTCAGTTCCTTTGCCAGGCGTTGCATGTCCTCACGGTCCGTGTCCTGGTCGTCGAGCGCCTCGGAGGCTCGTTCCAGCAGCTCGGCCGCCGTGCCGAGTTGGACTGCTTCCATGTTGTCTGCCAGGCGGGACATGTAGCCGTCCGGGTCGTCGGTGGTCAGATAGCAGGGCTTGCCCTCCGGCCCCGACCACGGGAGAAGCCGCAGTTCGTTCCGTGGCGTCATCCTTGCGTCTGCCTCTCATAGGTCATGTGGTGGGTGATGAAGACCGCGTCGACGCGATCCCCTGGGAATGCCAGTAGTGCGGCCTCGACGACTCGGCCGGTGAGGTCAGTCGCAACGCGTGTGATCGCGAGGATGGGTGGGGCGGAGCCGATACGGAGGGCCGAGGCTTCGTCTGGCGTCGGCTGACGGGCGCACACCGTCTCCCTCACCGCGGCTGGCGACGGGCCCAGTACGGCGAATCTCGTGACCGTCTCCCGGCAGGTGGACTCGTCGTCGAGGACCCCGGCGGGTACGAGGTCACGCGGGATGTAGATACGGGCCAGCCCGTGTGGTGCGTCTCCTTCGAGGCTGACGCAGGTGAACTCGACGAGGGGACTGCCCGTGGGCACCTTCAGCAAGGTCGTCAGATGCCCGTGAGCCTGCACCGTCGCGCTGCGAATCGTGATGTGTAGGGGCGCATCGGCGGCGGTCCAGGGGTCCAGCGTGCCCCAACCGCCGACGTACATGATCTTGCGCACGGGGCGGCGGACGAAGTTGCCCTTGCCGTGGATCTTCTCGACGAGGCCTTCCCCTTGGAGCACCGCAAGGGCGTTCCGCAGAGTCACCGTGCTGACCTTGTACTGGTCGGCCAGGTCGGCTTCGGACAGAAGACGCTCGCCAGGTTGGATCCGACCGGTCGTAATCTGGCGCCGCAGGTCCTCGGCGATGTCTCGGTGACGAGACGGCACGATTCCCGTCACCGCCTTCCCAGCATTCGAACGACAGCGAGTCGGGTGCGGCTGTGTATGGTCAGCGACTCGCCTGACTCGAAGACGAGTTGCTTGGCGCCGTGAGGGAGTTGGAGGAGGTCTCTCACCCGGCAGGCACAGCCCCCGAGTTGGATGATGTCGCCACACTGGACAGTGGTCGAGGTGACCTCGATGTGGGAGATCAGAACGCCACCGGGGACCCGCTCGCTCACCCGGCCACCTCCGCAGGCGCGGACTGGTCACGCGCCGTATGGCACGAGCAGTCACACACTTCGTAGATCACCGGCAGGTCGACCGACGGCGAGGCCGGGGAGGACTCCGCGCAGGCGGAATGGGTGCCGATATGACAGGCGATCGATCGGTACGGGGTGGCAGCGGTGTCCCCGATACGGGGATGTTGGCGAGGAGGCATCAGAGAGCCCCCGCGAGGGCCGACCATGCATCGGACGGCACCTGGGGAGCGACCACCACCGAGCGCGCCCGTACCCGCGCCTCCCAGGCCAACACGTACGGACGGACGAGCGCGGTGTCCTCACCCCTGAGCGGGTGCCGATGGTCAGAGCCTGCGGAAGCCCGCCCCAGAACGACGGTCGACGCGTCAGCCGACGTAGTAGAGGCGGGAGCAGCCGACGGCCGAGCGGGCTGTCAATGCTCCCGCAGAATTGAGCACGTTCCGCTCCCGCAGAATTGACCCCCTGGGGTTGGTTCAGTCGCGGTGTGTGCGGTTTTCCTTGGCGA